>NZ_BCBO01000036.1:0-15430 GCF_001320835.1 Pseudomonas sp. NBRC 111138
TATCGACTCAGAAAATAAGATGATTCAGGTTTACAAAAAGCCGCTACTACTTAGGCTTCTTGGTACCGTACTTCGAACGACCCTGGTTACGACCTTTAACGCCGGAAGTATCCAAGGAACCGCGTACGGTGTGATAACGAACACCTGGCAAGTCTTTTACACGACCGCCGCGGATCAGTACCACGCTGTGCTCTTGCAGGTTGTGGCCTTCACCGCCGATGTACGAGGAAACCTCGAAACCGTTAGTCAGACGCACACGGCATACTTTACGCAGTGCCGAGTTAGGTTTTTTCGGCGTGGTGGTATACACACGGGTGCATACGCCACGACGTTGCGGGCAGTTCTGCAGCGCAGGTACGTCGGATTTCTCGACGATACGCTTACGCGGCTGACGTACCAGCTGGTTGATAGTTGCCATCTACTAGCTCCACTGTTGTCTTGCGACGCTATTGTCTTGCAAGAAAAGCAAAATGGCAGGAACGAATTCCCGCCAAATTTAGGGGTACAAGAGTCTAAAGAGGATCTTGTCCCCAGTCAAGGCAAGGCCCCGACCTCCCCTCGCGTCGAACCGGGGCAAAAATGCCTCGATCCGACGAACGGGAGTGCCAGGGCCCAGACTCATCTATCGCAGAACTCAGTTACCGCTTGAGTTCAGCGCTTCGGTCAGTGCAGCTTCCACTTCACTGGCGCTTACGCGCAGCGGCTTGTCAGCATCACGGCGACGCTTACGCTCGCTGTGGTAAGCCAAACCGGTACCTGCCGGGATCAGACGACCCACGACTACGTTTTCTTTCAGGCCGCGCAGGTAATCGCGCTTGCCGGTTACCGCTGCTTCGGTCAGTACGCGAGTGGTCTCTTGGAAGGAGGCCGCCGAGATGAACGACTCAGTGGACAACGACGCCTTGGTGATACCCAGCAGCACGCGAGTGAACTTGGAGACAAACTTCTCTTCGTTCGCCAGGCGCTCGTTTTCTACCAGTACGTGAGTCAGCTCCATCTGGTCGCCCTTGATGAAACTGGAATCGCCGGATTCAGCGATTTCAACTTTACGCAGCATCTGACGCAGGATGGTCTCGATGTGCTTGTCGTTGATCTTCACGCCTTGCAGACGGTAAACGTCCTGGATCTCGTTAACGATGTACTTGGCCAGCGCACTCACACCCAGCAGACGCAGGATGTCGTGTGGATCGCTCGGACCGTCGGAGATAACTTCGCCGCGGTTTACCTGTTCGCCTTCGAACACGTTCAGGTGACGCCACTTCGGAATCAGCTCTTCATACGGATCGCTACCGTCGTTCGGGGTAATAACCAGACGGCGCTTGCCTTTGGTTTCTTTACCGAACGCGATGGTGCCGCTGACTTCAGCCAGAATCGACGCTTCTTTCGGACGACGAGCTTCGAACAAGTCGGCAACACGCGGCAGACCACCGGTGATGTCACGGGTCTTCGAAGTTTCTTGCGGGATACGCGCGATAACATCACCGATCGCGATCTTCGCACCATCCGCTACACCGACCAGGGCGTTGGCTGGCAGGAAGTACTGAGCGATTACGTCAGTGCCTGGCAGCAACAGATCCTTGCCGTTGTCATCGACCATCTTCACGGCAGGACGGATGTCCTTACCAGCAGCTGGACGATCTTTGGCGTCGAGTACTTCAATGTTGGTCATACCGGTCAATTCGTCAGTCTGACGCTTGATCGTGATGCCTTCTTCCATGCCCACGTAGGTCACGGTACCTTTCATTTCGGTAACGATTGGGTGAGTGTGCGGATCCCACTTGGCCACGATTGCGCCAGCGTCGACCTTGTCACCTTCTTTAACCGAAATCACAGCACCGTACGGCAGCTTGTAACGCTCACGCTCACGACCGTAGTCATCAGCGATGGCCAGCTCACCGGAACGGGACACAGCAACCAGGTGACCATCCACTCGCTCAACGTGCTTGAGGTTATGCAGGCGGACGGTACCGCCATTCTTCACCTGAACGCTGTCGGCTGCGGAGGTCCGGCTTGCCGCACCACCGATGTGGAACGTACGCATGGTGAGCTGGGTACCCGGCTCACCGATGGACTGGGCAGCGATAACGCCGACCGCTTCACCGATGTTCACCTGGTGACCACGAGCCAAGTCACGGCCATAGCACTTGGCGCAGATGCCGTAGCGGGTTTCGCAACTGATCGGCGAGCGAACGATCACTTCGTCGATGCTGTTGAGTTCGATGAACTCGACCCACTTCTCGTCAACCAGGGTGCCGGCAGGAACGATAACTTCCTCGGTACCTGGCTTGAATACGTCACGGGCAATAACACGACCCAATACGCGCTCACCCAGCGGCTCTACAACGTCACCGCCTTCAATGTGCGGCGTCATCAGCAGGCCGTGCTCGGTGCCGCAATCGATCTCGGTTACAACCAGATCTTGTGCAACGTCTACCAGACGACGAGTCAGGTAACCGGAGTTAGCGGTTTTCAACGCGGTATCCGCAAGACCCTTACGAGCACCGTGAGTGGAGATGAAGTACTGAAGTACGCTCAAACCTTCACGGAAGTTCGCAGTGATCGGCGTTTCGATGATGGAACCGTCCGGCTTGGCCATCAGGCCACGCATACCGGCGAGCTGACGGATCTGCGCAGCAGAACCCCGTGCGCCCGAGTCGGCCATCATGTACATCGAGTTGAAGGACTCTTGGTCAACTTCGTCGCCGTGACGGTCGATGACTTTCTCTTTCGAGAGGTTGGCCATCATCGCCTTGGACACTTCGTCGTTGGCCTTGGACCAAAGGTCGATCACCTTGTTGTACTTCTCGCCCTGGGTTACCAGGCCGGAGGCGTACTGGCTCTCGATCTCTTTCACTTCGTCAGTGGCAGCACTGATGATGCGGGCTTTTTCATCCGGGATAACGAAGTCGTTAACGCCGATGGAAACGCCGGAGATAGTCGAGTAAGCGAAACCTGTGTACATCAACTGGTCAGCGAAGATAACGGTCTCTTTCAAACCAACCACGCGGTAGCACTGGTTGATCAGCTTGGAGATCGCCTTTTTCTTCATCGGCAGGTTGACGACGTCGTACGACAGACCTTTTGGCACAACCTGGTACAACAGCGCACGGCCGACAGTGGTGTCGACGATACGGGTGTTGCTCACGCTGCCGCCGTCACGGTCGTTGACGGTTTCGTGGATCCGCACCTTGACCTTGGCGTGCAGTGCGGCTTCGCCGGCACGGAACACACGGTCAACTTCTTGCAGGTCAGCGAACACACGACCTTCGCCTTTGGCGTTGATCGCTTCACGAGTCATGTAGTACAGACCCAATACAACGTCCTGCGACGGAACGATGATTGGCTCACCGTTGGCTGGCGACAGAATGTTGTTGGTCGACATCATCAACGCACGCGCTTCCAACTGGGCTTCCAGTGTCAGCGGTACGTGCACGGCCATTTGGTCGCCGTCGAAGTCGGCGTTGTACGCGGCACAGACCAGAGGGTGCAGCTGGATAGCCTTACCTTCGATCAGCACCGGTTCAAACGCCTGGATACCCAGACGGTGAAGGGTCGGTGCACGGTTGAGGAGAACCGGGTGTTCGCGAATCACTTCAGCGAGAACGTCCCAAACCTCTGGCAGTTCGCGCTCGACCATCTTCTTGGCCGCTTTGATGGTGGTCGCGAGACCGCGCATTTCCAGCTTGCCGAAGATGAACGGCTTGAACAGCTCGAGTGCCATCTTCTTAGGCAGACCGCACTGGTGCAGACGCAGGGTCGGGCCTACGGTAATTACCGAACGACCGGAGTAGTCAACACGCTTACCGAGCAAGTTCTGACGGAAACGACCTTGCTTACCCTTGATCATGTCAGCCAAGGATTTCAGAGGACGCTTGTTGGAACCGGTGATAGCGCGGCCACGACGACCGTTGTCGAGCAGGGCATCGACCGCTTCTTGCAACATACGCTTTTCGTTGCGCACGATGATGTCCGGAGCGGACAGATCAAGCAGGCGCTTCAAGCGGTTGTTACGGTTGATCACGCGGCGGTACAGGTCGTTGAGGTCGGACGTCGCGAAACGACCACCGTCCAACGGTACCAGCGGACGCAGGTCTGGCGGCAGAACCGGCAGAACGGTCAGCACCATCCACTCTGGCAAGTTGCCGGAACCCTGGAAGGCCTCCATCAACTTCAGACGCTTGGACAGCTTCTTGATCTTGGTTTCGGAGTTGGTTTGCGGAATCTCTTCACGCAGACGACCAATCTCGTGCTCCAGGTCGATAGCGTGCAGCAGCTCGCGGACAGCTTCGGCACCCATGCGGGCATCGAAATCGTCGCCGAACTCTTCAAGCGCTTCGAAGTACTGCTCGTCGTTCAGCAGCTGACCTTTTTCAAGGGTGGTCATGCCTGGGTCGATAACGACATAGCTCTCGAAGTAGAGAACACGTTCGATATCACGCAGGGTCATGTCCATCAGCAAGCCGATACGGGACGGCAGCGATTTCAGGAACCAGATGTGGGCAACCGGCGAAGCCAGTTCGATGTGCGCCATGCGCTCACGACGAACCTTGGCCAGTGCGACTTCAACGCCACACTTCTCACAGATCACACCCCGGTGCTTCAAGCGCTTGTACTTACCGCACAGGCACTCGTAATCCTTTACCGGGCCAAAGATCTTGGCGCAGAACAGGCCGTCACGCTCAGGTTTGAACGTACGGTAGTTGATGGTTTCCGGCTTTTTAACTTCACCGAACGACCACGAACGGATCATCTCAGGCGATGCCAATCCAATACGGATGGCGTCGAACTCTTCGACTTGACCCTGGTTTTTCAGCAAATTCAGTAGGTCTTTCAAGGCCTTTCCTCCTGGCGGAGCAGAGAGCGGGCTAAACAGCCCCGCTCTCGATTCGCGTCACGTGTTATTCGGTTTCCAGATCGATATCGATGCCGAGGGAACGAATTTCTTTGATCAACACGTTGAAGGACTCGGGCATGCCCGGCTCCATACGGTGATCGCCGTCCACGATGTTTTTGTACATCTTGGTACGACCGTTCACATCGTCCGACTTCACTGTGAGCATTTCTTGCAGAGTGTATGCAGCACCGTATGCTTCCAGTGCCCAGACCTCCATCTCCCCGAAACGCTGACCACCGAACTGAGCCTTACCACCCAGCGGCTGCTGGGTAACCAGGCTGTACGAACCGGTAGAACGAGCGTGCATCTTGTCGTCTACCAAGTGGTTCAGCTTCAGCATGTACATGTAGCCAACAGTAACCGGGCGCTCGAACTTGTTGCCGGTACGGCCGTCGAACAGCTGCATCTGGCCGCTTTCTGGCAGGTCTGCCAGTTTCAGCATGGCCTTGATTTCGCTTTCCTTGGCACCGTCGAACACCGGGGTAGCCATTGGAACGCCGCCGCGCAGGTTCTTCGCCAGATCCAGGATTTCCTGGTCGGAGAAGGTGTCCAGCTCTTCGTTGCGACCGCCGATCTCGTTGTAGATCTCGTGCAGGAACTTACGCAGGTCTGCGACTTTGCGCTGCTCTTCGATCATGCGGTTGATCTTCTCGCCCAGACCTTTGGCCGCGAGGCCCAGGTGGGTTTCAAGGATCTGACCAACGTTCATACGCGAAGGTACGCCCAACGGGTTGAGGACGACGTCGACCGGGGTGCCATTGGCATCGTGCGGCATGTCTTCAACCGGCATGATCACAGAGACCACACCCTTGTTACCGTGACGACCGGCCATCTTGTCGCCCGGTTGGATGCGGCGACGGATTGCCAGGTAAACCTTGACGATTTTCAGCACGCCTGGAGCCAGGTCATCGCCCTGCTGCAGTTTGCGCTTCTTGTCTTCGAACTTGTCGTCCAGCAGACGGCGGCGATCAACGATATAGGCCTGGGCCTTCTCGAGCTGCTCGTTCAGAGCATCTTCAGCCATGCGCAGTTTGAACCACTGCCCGTGCTCAAGACCGTCGAGGATTTCGTCGGTGATGTCCTGACCTTTCTTCAGGCCTGCGCCGCCTTCAGCCTTGTGGCCTACCAGAGCGGAACGCAGACGTTCGAAGGTCGCGCCTTCAACGATACGGAACTCTTCGTTCAGGTCCTTGCGGATCTCGTCGAGCTGAGTCTTCTCGATGGACAGTGCACGAGCATCACGCTCAACGCCGTCACGGGTGAAGACCTGTACGTCGATGACCGTACCCTTGGTACCGGTAGGTACACGCAGGGAGGTGTCTTTAACGTCGCTGGCTTTTTCACCGAAGATGGCGCGCAGCAGCTTCTCTTCCGGCGTCAGTTGGGTCTCGCCTTTCGGAGTGACCTTACCGACCAGGATGTCGCCAGCGCCAACTTCAGCACCAACATAAACGATACCGGCTTCGTCCAGCTTGTTCAGTGCAGCTTCACCCACGTTCGGGATGTCTGCAGTGATTTCCTCAGGCCCAAGCTTGGTATCACGCGCCACACAGGTCAGTTCCTGGATGTGGATCGTGGTGAAGCGGTCTTCTTGAACCACACGCTCGGACAGGCAGATGGAGTCTTCGAAGTTGAAGCCGTTCCATGCCATGAACGCGATGCGCATGTTCTGGCCGAGAGCCAGTTCACCCATGTCGGTGGACGGGCCGTCAGCCATGATGTCGCTACGCTGAACGCGATCACCCTTGCTCACCAGCGGACGCTGGTTGATGCAGGTGTTCTGGTTCGAGCGGGTGTATTTGGTCAGGTTGTAGATGTCGACACCGGCTTCGCCAGTTTCTACTTCGTCATCGGCAACACGAACCACGATACGGCTGGCATCAACGGAGTCGATCACGCCGCCACGACGAGCCACGACGCAAACGCCGGAGTCACGTGCTACGTTGCGCTCCATGCCGGTACCTACCAGCGGCTTGTCAGCACGCAGGGTCGGTACAGCTTGACGCTGCATGTTGGAACCCATCAACGCACGGTTGGCGTCATCGTGTTCCAGGAACGGGATCAGCGACGCTGCAACCGAAACTACCTGCTTCGGAGAAACGTCCATCAAGGTGACGTCTTCCGGCGCCTTGACGGTGAACTCGTTCAAGTGACGAACAGCTACCAGCTCGTCGACCAGGACTTTCTTGTCGTTCATCGTGGCCGAAGCCTGAGCGATCACGTGATCAGCTTCTTCGATGGCGGACAGGAATACGATCTCGTCGGTGACCAGGGCGTCTTTCACCACACGGTATGGGCTTTCGAGGAAGCCGTACTGGTTGGTGCGCGCATAGGCAGCCAGGGAGTTGATCAGACCGATGTTCGGACCTTCCGGCGTTTCGATCGGGCATACACGACCGTAATGCGTCGGGTGTACGTCACGGACTTCAAAGCCAGCACGCTCACGGGTCAGACCGCCCGGGCCCAGTGCAGAAACACGGCGCTTGTGGGTGATCTCGGAGAGCGGGTTGTTCTGGTCCATGAACTGCGAAAGCTGGCTGGAACCGAAGAACTCTTTCACCGCCGCAGCCACTGGCTTGGCGTTGATCAGGTCTTGCGGCATCAGGCCTTCGCTTTCAGCCATCGACAGACGCTCTTTGACCGCACGCTCAACACGCACCAGGCCAACGCGGAACTGGTTCTCGGCCATTTCGCCTACGCAGCGAACACGACGGTTACCCAGGTGGTCGATGTCATCGACGATGCCTTTGCCGTTACGGATGTCGACCAAAGTCTTCAATACCGCGACGATGTCTTCCTTGCACAGCACGCCCGAACCTTCGATCTCGGTACGACCGATACGACGGTTGAACTTCATCCGGCCGACCGCAGACAGGTCATAACGCTCAGGGCTGAAGAACAGGTTGTTGAACAGGGTTTCGGCAGCGTCTTTGGTTGGCGGCTCACCAGGACGCATCATGCGATAGATTTCGACCAGCGCTTCCAATTGGTTGCTGGTGGAGTCGATCTTCAGTGTGTCGGAGATGAACGGACCGCAGTCGATATCGTTGGTGTACAGGGTCTCGATGCGAACAACCTGGGCCTTGGCGATTTTGGCCAGGATCTCGGTGTTCAGCTCGGTGTTGCACTCAGCCAGGATTTCGCCTGTAGCCGGGTGAACGATGACCTTGGCGGTAGTGCGACCCAGAACGTAGTCCAGAGGCACTTCCAGCTCTTTGATACCGGCTTTTTCGATCTGGTTGATGTGGCGCGCAGTGATACGACGGCCAGCCTCAACGATGACCTTGCCTTTTTCATCCTGGATGTCCAGGACGGCAATTTCACCACGCAGACGCGAAGCGATCAGCTCCAGCTTGAGGGTTTCATCCTTCAGGCTGAATACGTTGGTGGTATAAAAAGCGTCCAGCACTTGCTCAGTGGTATAGCCGAGTGCGCGCAGCAGTACCGAGGCCGGCAGCTTGCGACGACGGTCGATACGTACGAACACGCAGTCTTTCGGGTCGAACTCGAAGTCCAACCACGAACCGCGGTACGGAATGATCCGCGCGGAGTACAGGAGTTTGCCGGAGCTGTGCGTCTTGCCGCGGTCGTGGTCGAAGAACACGCCCGGGGAACGGTGCAGCTGGGAAACGATTACACGCTCGGTACCGTTGATTACGAAGGTACCGTTCTCGGTCATCAATGGGATTTCGCCCATGTAGACTTCTTGCTCTTTGATGTCCTTGATCGCTTTGTTCGACGATTCTTTGTCGAAAATGATCAAACGGACTTTTACCCGCAAAGGTACGGCGTACGTAACGCCACGTAACACGCATTCTTTGACATCAAATGCCGGTTCGCCCAGGCGATAACCGACGTACTCCAGCGCAGCATTGCCGGAGTAGCTGATGATCGGGAAAACGGATTTGAAGGCCGCATGCAGGCCCACGTCGCGGAACTGATCTTTGGTCGCTCCCGCCTGCAAGAATTCACGATACGAATCCAGCTGGATAGCCAGAAGGTACGGGACATCCATGACGTCCGGCAACTTGCTAAAGTCCTTGCGGATACGTTTTTTCTCAGTATATGAGTAAGCCATCAGCGTTCCCCAGCTTGGTCACCTGCTTGTTTGGCCCCTCCGACGGGAGCAGCCAGAAAATCTTGCAAACCCCATGGTTTGCACCACCGCTTCGGGTGGCTACAGCGCGTTAATGGCGGCGACCGAGTCGACAGCCAAGAACGGAAAAAGGCCGGTGGCAAGAGCCACCAGCCATCAGCCTTCAGCTTAACGCTTGGGCTGGAGACGCAAGGTCGATGCTTACTTCAGCTCGACTTTAGCGCCTGCTTCTTCCAGAGTAGCTTTGGCTTTGTCAGCTGCGTCTTTAGTAACAGCTTCCAGAACCATGGCAGGAGCGCCGTCAACTACAGCCTTGGCTTCTTTCAGGCCCAGACCTGTCAGTTCACGTACTGCCTTGATCACGTTTACTTTCTTCTCGCCAGCTTCGGTCAGCATGACGTTGAATTCGGTTTGCTCTTCAACAACGGCAGCAGCAGCAGCTGGACCGGCGGAAGCAGCGGCAGCGGAAACGCCGAATTTTTCTTCGAAAGCTTTGATCAGCTCAACAACCTGCAGAACCGACATTTCAGCTACGGCGTTGAGGATATCGTCTTGGGAGATAGACATTGCTGTATTTCCTGAATTGGGGGACGGCCTACGCGGCCATCGAAATAAACAAAAATACGCGAGAGAGGTTGCTCAGCCTTAGGCTGCGGCAGCTTCTTTTTGCTCGCGAACTGCAGCCAGAGTACGAGCCAGCTTGCTGGTAGCGCCTTGAATCACGCTCATCAGCTGCGAAATGGCTTCGTCGCGGGTCGGCAGTGTTGCCAGTACGTCGATTTGGTTAGCTGCGAGGAACTTGCCCTCGAACGCAGCTGCCTTGATCTCGAACTTATCCTGACTCTTGGCGAATTCTTTGAACAAACGGGCAGCAGCGCCTGGATGATCTTTAGAGAACGCGATCAGAGTCGGGCCGGTGAACACGTCGTTGAGAACACTGTATTCAGTGTCAGCAACGGCGCGCTTGAGCAGGGTGTTACGTACAACACGTACGTATACGCCAGCTTCACGAGCCTCTTTACGGAGTCCGGTCATAGCGCCTACTGTCACACCACGGGCATCAGCCACGACAGCGGACAGAGCAGCTTTGGCAGCCTCGTTGACTTCAGCGACGATGGCCTTCTTGTCTTCGAGATTAATTGCCACGGGTTTAACTCCTGCTTGTTACCGTTTCATCTGGCCTAGGCCTGATGTCGTTTTGGTGTCTGATTCGGTAAGGAACCGGGAGCACCATCTGCGTAGGCTTGTTGGTTTAAGACTTGCGTCGCCTACGGTCTTGGATAGCCCCCGCCAGGCAGGGACCCCAATCTTTCAATTGGCGCAATTACTTGCGCCAATTTATGTCTTATACGTCCAGCGAGCCTTGGTCGATGACCAGGCCTGGGCCCATAGTGGTGCTCAGGGTAACGCGCTTGACGTAGATACCTTTCGAAGAAGCAGGCTTGATACGCTTCAGATCAGCGATCAGGGCTTCAACGTTTTCCTTCAGCTTGACGGCATCGAAGCCGACTTTGCCAACGGAGGTGTGAATGATGCCGTTTTTGTCGGTGCGATAACGAACCTGACCAGCCTTGGCGTTTTTAACCGCGGTAGCTACGTCTGGAGTTACGGTGCCGACTTTAGGGTTAGGCATCAGGCCACGTGGACCGAGGATCTGACCCAACTGACCTACAACGCGCATTGCATCCGGGGAAGCAATTACGACGTCATAGTTCAGGTCGCCGCCTTTCATTTCGGCAGCCAGGTCATCCATGCCAACGCGATCAGCACCAGCGGCCAGAGCAGCTTCAGCAGCTGGGCCTTGGGTGAAGACGGCAACACGTACAGTCTTGCCAGTACCGTGTGGCAGCACAGTAGCGCTACGAACGACCTGGTCGGATTTACGTGGGTCAACGCCCAGGTTCACAGCAACGTCAACAGACTCGCTGAACTTGACAGTCGACAGCTCGGTCAGCAGGGCAGCAGCGTCTACGAAGTTGTAGGACTTGCCCGCTTCGATTTTGCCGGCGATAGCCTTTTGGGGCTTGGTCAGCTTAGCCATTACACACCCTCCACGTTAAGGCCCATGCTACGAGCAGAACCGGCGATGGTACGCACGGCTGCATCCATATCAGCTGCAGTCAGATCCGCGTTTTTGGTTTTCGCGATTTCTTCCAGCTGAGCACGGGTTACAGTGCCAACCTTAACGGTGTTAGGACGAGCGGAACCGCTGGTCAGACCGGCAGCTTTCTTCAGCAAAACCGAAGCCGGGGTCGACTTGGTTTCGAAGGTGAAGCTACGGTCGCTGTATACAGTGATGATCACTGGAGTCGGCAGACCTGGCTCAAGACCCTGAGTACGGGCGTTGAAGGCCTTGCAGAATTCCATGATGTTCACGCCGTGCTGACCCAGAGCTGGACCGACGGGTGGGCTAGGGTTGGCCTGAGCGGCCTTCACTTGCAGCTTGATGTAAGCGGTAATCTTCTTGGCCATGAGGCACTCCAATTACGGGTTCAAACGCCTCGAAAGGCTCCCCGGTTACTTGCGCGTTTATCCCAGTGACGACAAAACCCCACAGCCTAGGCTGCGGGGTTGGGATGCTTGCCCAGCTAGACCTTTTCGACCTGGCTGAACTCCAACTCTACCGGGGTAGAGCGACCGAAAATGAGCACTGCCACTTGGATCCGGCTCTTTTCGTAGTTAACTTCTTCGACCGTACCGTTAAAATCAGCGAACGGACCGTCTGTAACGCGAACAACCTCACCCGGCTCGAACAATGTCTTCGGCTTGGGCTTGTCGCTACCGTCAGCAACACGACGCAGAATTGCTTCCGCCTCTTTGTCGGTGATCGGAGCAGGCTTGTCGGCAGTACCGCCAATGAAGCCCATGACGCGAGGGGTATCCTTGACCAAGTGCCAAGTACCTTCGTTCATGTCCATTTGTACCAGCACGTAGCCAGGGAAGAACTTGCGTTCGCTTTTGCGCTTCTGCCCATTCCGCATTTCAACCACTTCTTCAGTGGGAACCAGAATTTCGCCGAAGCCATCTTCCATGCCTGCCAGCTTTACGCGCTCCAGCAAAGAGCGCATAACATGCTTCTCGTAACCCGAGTAAGCATGCACAACGTACCAACGCTTAGCCACGGGACACCCTTAGCCAACAATCAAGGAAACAAGCCAGCCGAGCAGGGAATCAAGCCCCCACAACAGCAACGCCATAACCAGAACAACAGCCACGACAATCAATGTGGTCTGAGTGGTTTCTTGGCGAGTCGGCCAAACGACTTTACGGATTTCGGTGCGAGCTTCCTTAACCAGTACCGCGAAGGACTTGCCTTTGGCAGTCTGCAGGCCTACAAAGGCAGCTACAGCAGCGAGGGCAAGCAAAGCGAGTACACGGTACAGGATCGGCGAAGCAGAATAGTACTGATTGCCAACAACGCCTACGACCACCAAGGCGACTACAGCGAGCCACTTTACCAGATCGAAACGAGAGCTTTGAGCTTCAGCCTTAGGAGTCATCTATGAAGATCCTGTGAAAAGAAAGCCAGACACACCACGTGAATCTGGCAGGTCAGGAGGGAATCGAACCCCCAACCTACGGTTTTGGAGACCGTCGCTCTGCCAATTGAGCTACTGACCTAAAACAAAATCAGGCCGACCATTATGCAGGCCTGAAAAAGACTTTACAACAACCAACCCCACAAGACCTGAAACACCGAACAACATTCAAGCCGAGGCAGCTGTTAAAACAAAGGCAGATATTTTCATATCTGCCTTGTCATATGGAGCTCTTGAGCGGATTTGAACCGCTGACCTCACCCTTACCAAGGGTGTGCTCTACCAACTGAGCTACAAGAGCGAAACACCTTGCACAACCTGCAAACTTGGAGCGGGTAGCGGGAATCGAACCCGCATCATCAGCTTGGAAGGCTGAGGTTCTACCACTAAACTATACCCGCGGAGCTTGCAGCTCACGCTAAAAATGGTGGAGGGGGAAGGATTCGAACCTTCGAAGTCGTAGACGTCAGATTTACAGTCTGATCCCTTTGGCCGCTCGGGAACCCCTCCTAAGCGAGCCGGCATTTTACATCACGCCGACCTTCTGTCAAGCATTTTCTCATTTAAATTATGAGGTTAGCTGCATTGACGGTAGCTTCGCACTGTAGCCCTTAAAGGTCTTCACTGCGAAGCGGGCGCCATTCTATGCAAACTATTCGAGAGTTGCAATGCCTTCGCACAGCATTATTTTATGTTTTAACTCATTGAATTCATTAGCAAGGCTTTCAAAGGGCAGATCGTCAGCCAGGCGACGGCTTTCAGGGGCCACACGCAACCAATAACCCGAGGCGCTCTGTGCATTCAGCAACTGGACCGTGACCTTTATATCCAGGCTCGTGAGCCTCTGCTCAAGAGAAGAGGCTTGGCGTCGATCCGAGAAACCGCCGATGTACAAGCAGGTATTCTGCGCCTCCGCCGACCTCGCTCGATCACGCCGAGCCACCGCATCTGCCGACTCACTCAAGAGGCGAATATCTTGCTGCGCTCCTCGATGGAGATTCAAGGGCGTGACATCCTTGGCCCGCAATGGCGCCTCTTGCTGATGCCAGACGTAATAAAAAACATTGAGAACCAGTAAAAGTAAAAACAGCCAGCGCATAATCACCTCAAGACAAAGGACACGCCATCGCCAAACCAACAAACACCAGGTCCGGGACCAGCCGAGCCTGCGGCGCAGCATCCCTGACCAGGTCGGCATCGCCTCCAGTGAGGAAGACCGTGAAATCCTCCCCCCAATAGCCTCGCGCCAACTCGAGCTGAGTCAGCACGAAACCTCTAAGCATGAGCGTACAACCACGCTCGACGGCCTCTACGGTCGTGCGACCTGGAGAGAGACGCTCCAGCGCCCGCTCAGCGGCCGCGTCGTCGTAGCGTATCTTGCGAGTATGGGTTCGCAGTTGATTACGCATAAGCGGCATACCCGGACAAATAAAACCACCCAGGTGCTCACCGTCCGGACCGATAAAATCTGCGGTCGCCGCCGTACCAAAATCGAGTACCAGGCATGCACCTGACGCCAACTTGAACGCGCCTAGCATGGCCAGCCATCGATCCATTCCAAGGCGCTGGAAGTCTTCGTAGCCGTTGCGCACTCCGCTCATTTCTCGAGCAGAGGTGGCACAGGAAACAGCAACGCCAAATGCCCCTACCAACGCGGCTATCAACTTATCGGTCTCCTCAAGCGCGCGAACACTCACCAACCGACAACGCGTGAGCAATAGACCAGGCAAAGCCACCAAACTGTCGATCAGCGCAATATCCGAACCTGCGATGCCTTCGGCGCGGACACTTGCATCACTCGACTCAAGAACACGCCACTTGATAAAGCTATTTCCACAGTCGAGCTCAAGAATCATCACGCAACCTCAGGCTTAGCTCACCACCGCTGTATATTTTCTCAACGCCACCGACATCCAAACGCAACGCGCCCTGACAATCCACACCGAGCACAACCCCATCAATCCGATTGACACCCGCGATAAGCGACACACACTTCCCTTGCCACGCGTGATGCTGCTGCCATTCTGCTTGCAGCCCGGCAAAACCCGCAGCCTTGTGTCGGTCCAGGTAGGCTTGTAGTTGCAAGCCCAGTCGCGCCACCAGGTGATTGCGATCAACAGAAGAGCCCGTCTCGAGCTGCATCGAGGTCCACTGCTGATCAACCTCTACAGCCTTCTGCATATTCACATTGATACCTATCCCTAGCACAACGTGACAGATATCTGCGGGATCTCCCACCAACTCAAGCAAGATGCCTGAGATTTTCTTGTGCCCAACCAGGACGTCGTTTGGCCACTTCAAAGCTGCGCCCTCCACGCCCGACTCACGCAGAGCCTGCAGGACTGCCAACCCCACCACCAGACTCAGCCCTTCCAGTTGCCGCAGGCCGCCCTCAACACGCAATACAAGGCTGTAGTAAACGTTTTGCGCAAATGGACTGACCCATTTGCGGCCTCGTCGCCCCCTACCAGCCGTCTGCTGCTCCGCTAGCACAATAAAAGGAGCCGCACTGCCCGCATCGACAAGACGTAAAGCCTCAGCATTAGTGGAGTCAATGGAGTCGAAAATGTGAACGGGCCAAGCCAAGGAAGCCGCCCTCTGAGAAATTTCCTGCGCATTCAAAAACATCAATGGCGCAGCCAATCTATATCCGCGCCCCCGGATCTTATGAATGGGGAGATTCAATTCTGCCTCAAGATGCTGAAGCTGCTTCCACACGGCACTGCGACTGACGCCTAGGGCGGCACCAAGCGCTTCTCCAGAATGAAAGCGACCATCTTTCAGAAGTTTCAACAACGTCAGCATGCACATATCGCCTCAGAATGAGGCACGCATGATAGCCATGCGCAGGGTCATTGCATAGAAAGGCTGGATATCAGTCATGATCGACGCCCCACCAGA
>NZ_BCBO01000037.1:0-2100 GCF_001320835.1 Pseudomonas sp. NBRC 111138
GCTTCCAACTGGCTCAACGAACGGTTCAGCGCACTGAACAGCGCCTTGAAGCTGGCGGTAGTGATGTTTTCATCGATCCCCACACCATGCACCGGGCGTTCGCCGTTCACGCGCAGTTCAATATAGGCCGCCGCCTTGGCATTGGTACCCGCACCAATCGCGTGCTCGTTGTAGTCCATGATCTCCACGCCAATCGGCAGGCCGGCCACCAAGGCTTCCAGCGCACCGTTGCCTTTGCCCTTCCAATGCAGGTTGGTTTCGCCCTGGCCTTTGCCGGAGACTTCCACCTCGACAAAGCTGTTGCCGTTCTCTTCCTGCAGGCGGTGGCTGACCAACGCATACGGCGTGTTGGCTTGCAGGTATTCACGCTGCAGCAAGGCGTAGATCTGTGGCGCGGTCATCTCCAGGCCCACGCGGTCGGTTTCGGCCTGCACCACCTGGCTGAACTCGATCTGCATGCGACGCGGCAAGCTGATGTCGTATTCCTGCTCCAGCAGGTAGGCGATACCGCCTTTGCCCGACTGGCTGTTCACGCGGATCACCGCCTCGTAGCTGCGGCCAATATCGGCCGGGTCGATCGGCAAGTACGGCACTTCCCACAGCGCATCGTCTTTCTGCTGCGAGAAGCCTTTGCGGATCGCGTCCTGGTGGGAACCGGAGAATGCGGTATGAACCAGGTCGCCGACATACGGGTGACGTGGGTGCACCTGGATCTGGTTGCATTCCTCGACCACTTTGCGCACGCCGTCAATGTCCGAGAAGTCCAACTGCGGGTCCAGGCCCTGGGTGTACATGTTCAGTGCCACGGTGACCAAGTCGACGTTACCGGTGCGCTCGCCGTTGCCGAACAGGCAGCCTTCCACACGGTCCGCGCCGGCCATCAGGCCCAGCTCGGTGGCCGCCACGCCAGTGCCACGGTCGTTGTGGGTATGCAGGCTGATGATCACGCTGTCGCGACGGTTGATATGGCGACCGAACCACTCGATCTGGTCGGCATAGATATTCGGCGTGGCGCACTCGACGGTGGCTGGCAGGTTGAGGATCATCTTGTGCTCAGGCGTCGGGTTCCACACCTCGATCACCGCGTCGCAGACTTCCTTGGCGAACTCCAGCTCAGTGGCGCTGAAGGTCTCTGGGGAATATTCGAAGGTCCACTGGGTTTCCGGCTGCTGGGCGGCGTATTTGACGAACAGCTTGGCGGCGTTGACCGCGATGGCCTTGATGCCGTCCTTGTCCTGGTTGAATACGATGCGGCGGAACGACGGCGAGGTGGCATTGTACAAGTGCACAATGGCTTTCTTGGCGCCGCGCAGGGATTCGAAGGTGCGTGCGATCAAGTCTTCACGGCCCTGGGTCAGCACCTGGATGGTGGTGTCCTCGGGGATGTGGTTGTCTTCGATCAGGGTGCGCACGAAGTCGAAGTCGGTTTGCGACGCGGCAGGGAACGAGGCTTCGATTTCCTTCACGCCAACGGCCACCAGGGTCTTCCAGAAGCGCAGCTTTTTCACCGCGTCCATCGGCTCGATCAGCGACTGGTTGCCATCACGCAGGTCGGAGCTGCACCAGATAGGCGCTTGGGTGATGGTTTTCGACGGCCAGGTACGGTCCGGAATGTCGATGGTGGGGAACGCGCGGTACTTCGAAGACGGGTCTTTGAGCATGCTCATCGGGAAATCCTTGGTTGTAGGGGCCGAGAAAAGGCGGCCTGCCGTGGAACTGTTATTGGGGATAAAACTGAGGGCGAGGCAGATCGATTCAGCCTGGCAGTCGTGCGCTGACAAGGCACAGGCTGCGGTGCTGGCGGAGCTGAATGAGGGTGTGAGAGGTTTTCATAAGCCCAACCCTAACCGTGGCCAAGTGAGATGGCAAGGTGGTCAGGAAAAATTGATAGATTTTCTGTATAAAACAAGATTTATGAATATTTATTGCTAACAGTGTCTTGTTTTCTTCATATTGTTGCGCTGCTGTAGGTGGTGGCGCAATTTTGGTGATGAGGTTTTCCCGTGGCGCCGCATGCGGCAGTGAAGGGCTCACCATCGCGCAAACAACGCACGACGGTGATTACTCAAATCACTTTATGGAAGATCTGATAATCCCCTG
>NZ_BCBO01000038.1:0-88698 GCF_001320835.1 Pseudomonas sp. NBRC 111138
GAGGGAGCTTGCTCCCGCTGGGGCGCGAAGCGGCCCCAAAAATGGGACTGCTACGCAGTCCAGCGGGAGCAAGCTCCCTCGCCACAAGTCACTGGTTGTCTGCTCTAGCTCTTAACTGACTGGCATTAGGGCAAGCCCGGCTCCCACAGGGATCTCTACACGTCTGACGGTCTTTTAAAAGGCAAAGGCGCCATCAAACACCGGCTTGTCATCCAGCGCCAATACCCCACTGGCAAAGATCAGGTCCAGGTGATGACTGCCTTTCTGCCCGCCACCCAAGCCCAGGTGCAGCCCGCAGTGACGCTCTTCAAACCCGGCATTGCGCGCATACAGGTCCTTGACCCCTTCATTGGTGCCAATCCCCAACTCCTCCACGCGACGGTTGGACGGGTTGGCATTCAGGTACTTGTTGAAGTCATCTGCCAGCCCCGGCACTTCGCTGGCCACGCTGCAAACGGTGGAGTTCTCGATCCATAACTCCAGCGGCGATTGCAGCACGCCGTATTTGCGTGCAAAGGGGATGGTACTGAGGAAGGTGCCGACAAACCGCACCTGGCCGTTGATGGCTTCGCTGTGGGTGGCGATTTCGCCGGGCGCCAGGTCGTGGTTGCCGACGCCGTTGATATTGGTCCACTTCTTGATGCTGCTCATCGGCGCTTCCAGGCGCGAACCGTGTTTGTCGGTAAAACTCAGCACGTTGGCCTGGGCCATGCGCCGGATCAGTGTGGCGTTGAGGTCGGCGATGCGTTGGGGCTCGACGCTGAAGGTGTCGTAAAAATAGTCGCCGTAATCCTTGAACAGCAGGGATTTCTTCCAGTGCTCGGCCATCACGCCTTGCAGGGCGCGGATAAAGTCAGGGCCTTCGGCGCGTGGGTTGGGCAGCGTGGAGGAATCGTAGAGAAACAGGTACAGATCACAGGTTTGAATGGCCTTTGCCAGGGTGTCGCTGGGCGCCAGGTCCAGGCGTTGCAGTTGGAAGTTGAAGCGGGCGGCGCTGCCGTGGGTGATCGCCTGGGCGATGGCGTCATAGCGCTCGGTATGGCCCAGCAACACGGTGGGGCGGTTCAGGCCGTTGAGGGCCGGGTGGTGAGCAAGGTAGTAGAGAAAGTGTTCGACGGCGCGGGCCTTGTCCATGACGGGTGTCCTTCGGTGCCTTGGGTAAGGGGGCAGGCGCCGTGCACAGCGCCTGCCGGATGCCTGCCGGTTATTAGAAAGGCCACATCGCGGTGCCAAAAGGCACAACGGCATCGGCTTGCATCATTTCAACGGCGGCCTCATGGGTCGGCGCTTCAAACCAATCGTCGAGTTGCAGTTCGGTTTCCAGGTCGTTTTCCAGTGCTTGCATGGTGTATCTCCTAGAGGACGTTGATTGAGAACGGCTCACCCACGGGCTTCGCGGGCAAGTGGAAAGAACCTAGAAGAGAGTGTTTCGAAATGCAAAAAATTTATTGACACGGTTTCATTTGGATTTTTTCTTCTGTTTTTTGGCGGATTTTTTTATTCAGGCAAAACAGTGAATTGGCTGAAGCGATTCTTCAGACGTGGCCTTCCGACAGAATTCCGTTGAGGGCTGCCAAAGTCTGGCTGTAACGCAGGATTTCCGTGGTGTAACGATAGATTTACGCAACTGCCCTGCCGTTGTTGGGGGGCGCTCCGATGTAAGCATTAGCTGACAGAATTGCCTGTGCACTTTCCCGGTGCGTGCCGAAGCTGTCGAGCGGTGTACAATGCGCCGCGTTTTACTGTGACCCCCCTTGCGTACCCACGCAAAAGGCCAAGACCTCAGGGTTTGATCCCCCTGATCACTCCGCCTGGCCACGAGCCGGACGGGTTCGATTTCGTCACAGATAAAAACAAACAGGTGACGCATGACCATTAGAAAGACGCTGTACTCCTGGTGCCTGCGCTGGGGTTTGAGCGGCGCTGCTTGAGTCGGTAATTCAAGGCAGCAACCTGCATTCAACTCTTCAAACCTTGCGTGAGACCCTTTTCATGAGTGGACCCCATTCCTCTTCAGGCGAGCTGAAACGCGGCCTGAAAAATCGGCATATCCAGTTGATCGCCCTCGGTGGCGCCATCGGCACCGGCCTGTTCCTGGGCTCGGCCGGGGTGCTCAAATCCGCCGGCCCGTCGATGATCCTGGGCTATGCCATTTGCGGCTTTATCGCCTTCATGATCATGCGCCAGCTTGGCGAAATGATCGTCGAGGAGCCCGTCGCCGGCTCCTTCAGCCATTTTGCCCACAAGTACTGGGGCGGTTTCGCCGGTTTTCTGTCGGGCTGGAACTGCTGGATTCTGTACATTCTGGTGGGTATGTCGGAGCTGACGGCCGTCGGCAAGTACGTGCATTACTGGTGGCCGGAGATTCCGACCTGGGTCTCTGCGGCGGCCTTCTTCGTGCTGATCAACGTGATCAACCTGGCCAACGTCAAAGTCTTCGGTGAAGCCGAGTTCTGGTTCGCCATCATCAAGGTGGTGGCGATCGTCGGCATGATTGCCTTGGGCAGCTACCTGCTGGTCAGCGGCAGCGGCGGCCCGCAGGCCTCGGTCAGCAACCTGTGGGAGCATGGTGGTTTCTTCCCCCATGGCGTCGGCGGCTTGGTGATGGCCATGGCGATCATCATGTTCTCCTTCGGCGGCCTGGAAATGCTCGGCTTTACCGCTGCCGAAGCCGACCAGCCACGTACCGTGATCCCCAAGGCGATCAATCAGGTGATCTACCGCATCCTGATTTTCTACATCGGTGCCCTGGTAGTACTGCTGTCGCTCACACCGTGGGACAGCCTGCTGGCGACCCTCAACGCCTCCGGCGATGCCTACAGCGGTAGCCCGTTCGTGCAGGTGTTCTCGATGCTGGGCAGTAACACCGCCGCGCATATCCTCAACTTCGTGGTGCTGACCGCTGCGCTGTCGGTGTACAACAGCGGTACCTACTGCAACAGCCGCATGCTCTTGGGCATGGCCGAGCAGGGCGACGCGCCCAGGGCCCTGGCGAAGATCGACAAGCGCGGCGTGCCGGTGCGTTCGATCCTGGCCTCGGCGGCGATCACCCTGGTGGCGGTGCTGATGAACTACCTGATGCCCCATGACGCGCTGGAACTGCTGATGTCGCTGGTGGTGGCCACGTTGGTGATCAACTGGGCGATGATCAGTTTCTCCCACGTCAAGTTCCGCCAGCACATGAACCGCACCGGCCAGGTGCCGCTGTTCAAGGCGTTGTGGTATCCGTATGGAAACTACATCTGCCTGGCGTTCGTGGTGTTTATCCTGGTGATCATGCTGATGATGCCGGGGATTCAGGTGTCGGTATATGCGATCCCGGTGTGGGTAGCGTTCATGGCAGTGTGTTACTGGATCAAGAACAAGCGCACGGCGCGGCCGGCTATTGGCGCAACGGGTCCGGTTCTGGAGTAGGACTTTTCCCCTTGCAGAAAACCCGGCGCCCTGCCGGGTTTTTTGTGGGTATGGCAGGTTAGAATCGCCCCCTCTTTTTTCCGCATGCCCGGAGGCCCCGATGCAATACACCGACGTCGCCGATAGCGCCTTGCAGCGCGATGAGCTGGAAGACTTGATAGACCGGCACAGCGGCCCTTTGCGCTTGATCGGAGTAGATTTAAGTGGCGTCGACCTGTCGCGCATGGCACTGGACAACTGGGTGTTCGAGCGCTGCACACTGGTCCAGACCTCGTTTCTCGGTTCTCGACTGGAAGGGACTCAGTGGAAAAACTGCCGAGCCAGCCTCGCCATTTTCGAAGCGGCCAACCTGCTCGAGGCGCAATTCCACAGTTGCGATCTGAACAACACTCGTTGGCAGCGCAGCAAACTGTCCCAGGCGACTTTTACCCAGTGCAAGCTGACGGGCGCCAATTTCACCCATTGCGCGTCACTGGGGCTGAGCTTCAGCGAAACCCTGCTCAACAGTGCCTTTTTATCCGGGTTGTCGTTTGCTCGAAGTGTGCTCAAGAATCTGGATTTTTCCGACAGCGACTTGTCGGATACGGACTTTCGCAAGGCTGAACTGGTCGACTGCAGCCTCGCACATGCCCGCATCAACGGCGCTAATTTTGCGGGTGCCGACTTGCGCGGTGCAGATTTGAGCGGTTTTCGCCTCAATGATGCCAAACTGTTCAAAGGCGCCGTGATTTCCAAAGCCCAGGCGTCGATATTGTTGTCCGAGTTGGGCTTGTCCGTTGCCTAAGGTTTTGATTGATGCTGGAAATTTCCAACAATGTGCACCTGCCCGACGCCGAGATCGAGCTGACCGCCATTCGTGCCCAGGGTGCCGGTGGGCAGAACGTCAATAAGGTGTCGAGTGCGGTGCACCTGCGGTTTGATATTCCGGCCTCGTCGTTGCCGGAGTTTTACAAGGAGCGCCTGCTGGCGCTGCGTGACAGCCGGATCACCAGCGAAGGCGTGCTGGTGCTCAAGGCCCAGCAATATCGCACCCAGGAGCAGAACCGTGCCGATGCGCTGGAGCGCCTGGTGGAGTTGATCCAGAGCGCCACCAAGGTCGAGAAAAAGCGTCGTCCGACCAAGCCCACCCTGGGTTCGAAGAAACGCCGCCTGGAGTCCAAGACCAAGCGCGGCAGCATCAAGGCCGGGCGCGGCAAGGTCGACTTCTAGGCGTCGCGTGTTTCGCGGGCCTTAGGCGCCTGGCGGTACAGGTAGAAGCTCAGCAGCAAACCGGCGAAAGCTGCGAGGGCCGCGAACAGGAAGATTGAGGCAAAGCCAAAACCTGCCGCCACGGCGCCCGCCAGCGGCCCGGTGATGCCCAGGGACAAGTCGATAAACAGCGAATAGGCGCCCACCGCCGAACCTCGGCTGGAGGCCGGCACCAGGTTGACCGCCTCTACCCCCAGCGCCGGGAACACCAGGGAAAAGCCGAAACCGCTCAACGCCGCACCCGCCAACGCCAGTTGGGCATCCGGCGCCAGCCACAGCAACAGCAGGCCCAGTACTTCCACTGACAGGCAGGCGATTGCGACGCGAAAACCGCCAATGCGGTTGATCAAATTGCCAAACAGCAAGCGTGCGCCGATAAAACTGGCACCGAACAGGCTCAAGGCCCACACCGCGTTATCCCAGTGCTGGGTGCTGTAATACAACGTGATAAAGGTGGCGATGGTGCCAAAGCCGATGGAGCCCAGCGCTAGCGCGCAACCATGGGGCAGCACGCGGCCCAGCACGTTCATGAACGGCAAACGTACGCCGGGCACAATCGGCGCCGCTTGTTTTTTCCAGGCCAACAGCACACCCAGCACGGCCAACAGAATGATGCTGACGCCCATGCTCCACAGCCCAAAATGGCTGACCAGCAGCACCCCCAACGGCGCACCCACCGCCAGCGCGCCGTAGCTGGCAATGCCGTTCCAGGAAATAACCTTGGCCGTGTTCGCCGCGCCGACACGGCCAATGCCCCAGCCAATCGCGCCCGAACCCACCAGGCTTTCAGCGCTGCCCAGCACCAGCCGCCCGACCAGCAGGCAGCCGAGGCTCAGAGCCGGCAGGCTGGAAAACCACGCCGCAAACAACATGAACACGCCACTCAAACCGCAGCCCACCAAGCCGATCAGCACGGCGCGCTTGCTGCCCAGATTGTCGATGATCTTACCGGCATAGGGGCGGCTCAGCAGGGTTGCCAGGTATTGCACGCTGATCACCAGCCCGGCGATGACGGCGCCATAGCCCAACTGGCTATGGACATAGCCCGGTAGTACGGCCAGGGGGATGCCGATATTCAAGTAGCCGATGAAGGTAAACAGCACGATGGAAACGACTTGCAGCGTGACCGTCATGGGGCGCTGGGTATCTGGCATGGGAGAGATCCACTGTCGCAGCAGGTAAAGATAGGCTGCTAATGATACCGGTGCGCAAGCCGGGCAGGGCGGCAAAAATGTAAAACGTCAGATCTAAGGCAGATCAAGCTTGGGCGGGGGCCAGCAATTGGGTGGTCACCAGGGCCGCCAGGGCGTTTTCCTGGGTGCCGAAGCGCTTGAGCAGTGCTGCTTGCTTGTCGGCACTGAGGCGGTTCCAGACTTCGACCATCTGCAAGGCAGCGTCGAGTACAGCGGCGTCCGGCGTGTCGGAAGGGGAAGTGGTCATAGTGAAGGTCTCGGATAATTCAGGCAGTGTGGAAAGCGCTCAAAGGCGCGCTTTCCACACGGTCTGGTACGGCGTCAGTCTCGGCTTTCGCGCTCGACTGGTTTTGCTTCTTTGGCCTCAGGCTGCTTGTCGCTGGCCTGCTGCGGTGTTGGCTGCTCAGTTGGGTGCAGGCTTGGGAAGGGGAGATTAGGTATCTCGTGCATCGTGGTCGCTCCTCGCAAGGTCTGTTTTTTCAATCGCAGGTGATTCCGCGCTCTCAAAAAGCCTTGGCAGGATACAGCACCGTAAATGACAAAAAGACTTTTATCTCCACAGATGCACAATTTTTAATGGTTCAGGCGCAAGTGACATGAGGTCACACCCCTAGAACGGCACCTTGCCCAGGATCATGTCGCGGTACATCACAAAATCCCCCAGCAAGCTGTAGAACGGGTGCTGAAAGGTGGCGGGGCGGTTCTTTTCGAAGAAGAAGTGGCCAATCCAGGCAAAGCTGTAGCCTGCCAGGGGCAACGCCAGCAGCAGAACCAATGAGCCTCTGCCGATGGCGTACGCCAGAATGCCTATTACCAGGGTGGTGCCGATAAAGTGCAGGCGTCGGCAGGTGCTGTTGCCATGTTCGCTCAGGTAGTACGGGTAGAACTCGGCAAAACTGTTGAATTTCTTGATGTTTTCCACGGTCACCGGCCCTCTGGTTGCTGTGCCGCCAACGGGTGCGCGGCGGGGAGCTTATTTGAGTCTAGAGTGATCAGTGCTAACAGCCAGTGACAATAGATGCCACTTTAGTATCCTTGGCTTCCTGGCTGCCGTTTGAGCCTGCTTTCAACAAGAAGACGCCATGAGCGAACGAACAACTTCTGCAAGCTGGGCGATGGGCATCGTCAAGGCGCTGGAAATGGATGGCCTGGATTGCCGTGCCTTGTTCAAGCAACTGGGCCTGGACTACGCCGCCCTCAGTGACCCCGATGCGCGCTTCCCGCAAGACGCCATGACCCGCCTGTGGCAACGCGCGGTAGAGGTGTCGGGTAACCCGGCGATTGGCCTGAACATGGGCAAGGTGGTGCGCCCGGCCTCGTTTCACGTTGCCGGTTATGCGTTGATGTCCAGCAACACCCTGGCCGAAGGTTTTATGCGATTGGTGCGCTACCAGCGCATCATCGCCGAAAGCGCTGATTTGAGTTTTCGACTGTTACCCGAAGGCTATGCGTTGATTCTGACGGTGCATGGCGATCACCTGCCGCCGACCCGTCAAAGCGCCGAAGCCTCGCTGGCCAGCGCCCTGGCCCTGTGCGGCTGGCTCACCGGGCGCACCCTGCAGCCCCGCAAAGTGCTGCTGCAAGGCGAGCAGCCGGCGGACCTGGCGCCCTACCAACAGGCCTTTCATGCGCCTTTGCAATTCAATGCACCCTATGACGCGCTGATTTTCGAGCAGGCTGACATGGAGGCGCCGCTGCCCACGGCCAACGAAGCCATGGCGCTGTTGCATGATCGCTTTGCCGGTGAATACCTGGCGCGTTTTTCCGAAAGCCGCGTGACCCACAAGGCGCGTCAGGTGCTGTGCCGCCTGTTGCCTCAGGGCGAGCCCAAGCGCGAAGCCGTGGCCCAGACGTTGCACCTGTCCCAGCGCACCTTGCAGCGGCGGCTGCAGGAGGAGGGCACCAGCTTCCAGGCCTTGCTTGATGACACCCGGCGCGAACTGGCCGAGCAGTACCTGGCACAACCCAGCATGACCTTGCTGGAAATCGCTTACCTGCTGGGGTTTGCCGACCCGAGCAACTTTTTCCGCGCGTTTCGCCGCTGGTTCGATGCCACGCCCGGTGAATACCGGGCGCGCTTGCAGCAAACGTCGTCGGTCAGTGACGCCAGAACGCCGGAATGCACAACACAAACACGGTGATGATCTCCAGGCGCCCCAACAACATGCCCAGGGACAGGATCCACTTGGCGGCATCCGGCAGGGTGGCGAAGTTGCCGGCCGGGCCGATGGTTTCGCCCAGGCCGGGGCCCACGCCGGAAACGGTACTGGCGGCGCCGGTCAACGCGGTCATCCAGTCCACGCCTAGCAGCGACAGGGCCAGGGCGATCATGCAGATGGTGATGGCGAAGAAAAACGAAAAAGTCAGGATCGACCGCACAATCTCTTCATCGAGGCGATGGCCGTTGTACTTCTGCTTGATCACCGCGCGCGGATGGATCAACTGATTCAAGTTGGCCTTGAGCAGGATGTAGGCCACCTGGAAACGGAAGATTTTGATACCGCCCGCGGTGGAGCCCGAGCAGCCGCCGATAAAGCCCAGGTAGAAAAACAGCATCAGTGAGAAGTTGCCCCACAAGCTGTAGTCCCCCAGTGCAAAGCCGGTGGTGGTCACCACAGACGTCACGTTCAGCGCCACATGGCGCAAGGCATCGAGCCAATGCAGGTTGGTGGTCCACCAGTACCAGGTGCCGAGTACCAGCCAGGTCACCAGCAACAGGCCGAGCAAGCCTTGCACCTGCTGGTCCTTGATCAGCGCCCGACGGTTACCACGTAAAGTGGCAACGTACAGGGCGAACGGCAAGCTGCCCAGGATCATCACCACCACCGCGACCCAGTGCACCGCCGGTTGTTTCCAATGGGCCAGGGACTCGTCCGAGGTGGAAAACCCGCCCGTGGAAATCGCCGACATCGCATGGTTGATCGCATCGAACACGCCCATTCCGGCCCACCAGAAGGCCAGGCTGCCGAAGATAGTGATGCCCACATACGCCGCCACGATCAGGCGCGCCACCATGTGTGAACGAGGCATGACCTTTTCCGAGCGGTCCGAGGATTCGGTCTGGAACAGGCGCATGCCACCAATGCGCAGCAGCGGCAGGATCGCCACCGCCATGCCGATAAAGCCGATACCGCCGAGCCAGTGCAGCAGCGAACGCCACATCAAGATGCCCGGCGACATGCTGTCCAGCCCGCTCAACACGGTGGAGCCTGTGGCGGTGATGCCGGACATGCTTTCGAAGAACGAGTCGGTGTAGCTGATGTGCTGGGTCAGCAAAAAGGGCAGGGCCGCGAAGATGCACACCACCACCCAACTACTGACCGTCAGCAGGTACATGTCCCTGGGGCGCAGGTGCACGTGCTCTGG
The DNA here is from genome assembly GCF_001320835.1 of Pseudomonas sp. NBRC 111138. Classification (NCBI taxonomy): domain Bacteria; kingdom Pseudomonadati; phylum Pseudomonadota; class Gammaproteobacteria; order Pseudomonadales; family Pseudomonadaceae; genus Pseudomonas; species Pseudomonas sp. NBRC 111138. Next base: position 9,222 of record NZ_BCBO01000038.1, read on the forward strand.
GCGACCAGGGATGACCAGCGCCAGGCCGGCGATAAAGGTAATCAGGCTGGCCCACAGGAACGAGGGCAGGTCGCTGGTGCGTTCGAAGATCACCAGGGTCGCCATCGGGATCACCATGGCGACCGCAAGGGTGATCAGGAAGATGCCGATGATGAAACCGATGATGCGCAGGGTCGGCAACGCCATGAAGTTCGCTCGGGTGATTGGGCAGAGGCGCCATTCTACCTGCGGTGCAGGTCTTGTAAACCAAGGGCTGCCGGTTGATGGAGAACCCCTGTGGGAGCTGGCCTGCCAGCCGGCGGATATCCACCTGACGCCCCGCAATCCAATGTGGGAGCTGGCTTGCCTGCGATGGCGGTGTGTCAGTTACAGATCAGTCGACTGAAGCACCGCCATCGCAGGCAAGCCAGCTCCCACAGGTATAACGGCGGCAGTTATTGCGCGCATGAAAAAGGCGACCCGCAGGTCGCCTCTTTCAACTGCGCTTGATCAGAACTCGTGATCAGCGCTGTCCGGGTTCAGGTCGCTGATGCCCAGCTTGCCGGCAGCAGCCTCGATCGAGCCGGTCTGCTTGACCAGGGCGGCAATCGAGTCACGCACGATCTGGTTGCCCTTTTCATTGTCGGCGGCGATCAACTGGTCGTAGTGCTCGCCGTTGTTGGCGTGGTCAACCATCACCTGGATCTTCGCTTCGGTGGCGGCCAGGTCAGCCTTGAGGGCTGCATCTGCTGCCGGGTCGGCCTTGGCCACCAGGGACGACAGGCTGGCGCCGGTCAGCTTGGTACCGTCAACACGGGTGTATTCGCCCAAGTAAACGTTACGGATGCCCTTGGCGTCGTAGAAGTGCGAGTTATGGGTGTTGTCGCTGAAGCAGTCTTGCTCGTCTTCTGGCGAGTTGGCTTCCAGGGACACTTTCATGCGCTCCCCGGCGAGTTCGCCCAGAGACAGGCTGCCCATGCCGAACAGCATTTTACGCAGGCCATCGGTCGCAGGTTCCGACTCCAGAGTGGCGCGGTAGTTGTCTTCGACGTTGGGCTTCCAGTTGCCGACCATTTCCTGCAGGTCGCTGACCAGCAGTTGGGTGACAGCGCGCAGGTAAGTGCGGCGACGCTCGTTGTGGCCGCCGGTTGCACCGTCACCGGTCATGTAGTCCGATGCCGGGCGGTTGCCCGCGCCTGGGCCGGTGCCGTTGAGGTCCTGGCCCCACAGCAGGAATTCGATGGCGTGGTAGCCGGTGGCGACGTTCGCTTCGGAACCGCCCAGTTCATTGAGGCTGGCGAGTTTTTCCGGAGTGATCTCCTTGACGTCAACCTTGTCTTCGCCGACCTGGATCTCGTTATTGGCGATGATATTGGCGTTCGCACCTGGGTTGCCCAGCGCGTGCTCGTAGGACTTGTCGACGTAGTCGATCAGGCCTTCGTCCAGGGGCCAGGCGTTCACCTGGCCTTCCCAGTCGTCGATGATGGTGTTGCCGAAGCGGAATACTTCGCTCTGCAGGTAGGGTACGCGTGCGGCGATCCACGCGGTACGGGCCGCTTTCAGGGTTTCGTCGTTCGGGTTGACGAGGAAGGTATCGATTGCGGTCTGCAGGGTTTTTGCGGTGGATTCGGCATCGCTGTACACCGCAAACACCATGTCTGCGTAGTGCGCGACCACGGCCTTGGCGGCCGCTTCGTCGACCTGGCCAGCCGGGGCAGCCGCCGGTGCGGTAGTGCTGGCGGCAGCGGGTGCCTGGGGCGCGGCGGCCTTGTCTTTACCTTCGCCGCAACCGGCGAGAGAAATGGCAATGGCCAGCAGACTGGCGGTGGCCAGGGGCATACGAATCATGGCGAACATCCTGCTTCGGTTGTTGAAAGGGCGCGCGGGGAGCGCAAACGCTGCGACATAATGCGAAAGATTTGCATTTTGTGTAAAGGCTTATACGCGGGAAATATTGAGTATCGAAGTGTAAATTCAAAGTCTCACGGCGTTATTGCGCTCGGACTGCTTCAGATAAGCCGTCAACTCCCGGGCCTGCAGCGGTTTGCTGTAGTGATAACCCTGCCCCTCATGGCACCCCTCGGAGATGATGTAGGCCTCCTGTTCGGCAGTCTCCACGCCTTCGGCAATCACCTGCATGCCCAGGCTTTTGCCCAATTGGATAATGGCGCGCACGATGGTGGCGTCATCGTCGTCGTCCTGCAGGTCCTGGACGAAGCTCTTGTCGATTTTGATCTTGTCCAGGGGCAGGCTCTTGAGGTAACTCAAGGATGAGTAGCCGGTGCCGAAGTCATCAATGGCGATCAGCGCGCCGGAGCGACGCAGGCTCAGCAGGTGCTGGGCGGCGGTGCTGATGTCTTCCATCAGGCCGGTCTCGGTCACTTCCAGCTCCAGGCTGCGGGGCGGCAGGCGATAGATCTGCATCAGGTTGTTGACCACCCGCGGCAACTCGGTGTGGTGCAGTTGCACGGTGGACAGGTTGACGGCCATGCGCAGCGCGGTGAAACCCTGGTCATGCCATTCGCGCAGTTGCCGACACGCCTGGTCCAGCACCCATTCGCCGATGGGAATGATGGTGCCGTTCTGTTCCGCCAACGGAATGAACAAGTCCGGCGGTACCAGCCCATGTTCCGGGTGTTGCCAACGCAGCAGCGCTTCCACACCGACCACGTGATGGTCGAGATAGCTGATTTGTGGTTGGTACACCAAGTGAAACTGCTCGCGGCCCAAGGCGTCTCGCAAGTCTTTCTCCAGTTCACGACGCCGGCGCATTTCGCTGTCGACGCTGGCGATATAAAACTGATAGCGGTTGCGCGAGCGGCTCTTGGCCAGGGTCATGGTCTGCTCGGCTTTCTGGAGCAACTTCTCGGTGCTGTCGCCATCTTCCGGGAACAGCGTGATGCCGATAGTGGCGCGCAGGCGGATCAGGTCATGCTCAAGGGCGAACTCTGCTTCCAGGTCATCAAGGATGCTTTGCGCCAGTTCGGCGGCTTCGTAGGGCTGGTCGATATCGGCTTGCACCAGGGCGAACTGGTCGCCGCCCAGGCGGGCGAGCGTGCCCAGGTGGCCACTATGGGCGCGCAAGCGATCAGCCAGCGCCAACAAGAGTTTGTCGCCGGCCTGGTAGGTGAATTGCTCGTTGACGCTCTTGAAATCATCCAGCCCCACGCACAACACCGCGACACGGCGTTGCCGGCGGCCGGCGTCCGTGAGGATTTTGTCCAGTTGCGCCTGCAACTTCTGGCGGTTCGGCAGGCCGGTCAGGAAGTCGTATTGGGCCATGCGCAACAGGCTCGATTCGGCCTCGTGGCGCAGGTGGGTATTGCGCTCGATGGATTCGAGCAATTGGTTGGCGGTGTTTATCCACTGCCCCAGTTCGTTGCGTTCGTGGCCCTTGAGCTGAGGGATCTTGTGCTCGCTGGGGCGGTCCGGGTTGATCGAGGTCAGGTGCTCGATCATCCGCGACAGCGGTTTGGTGAGCATCCAGTGATACACCAGGTACAGCACCAGCCCCATGACCAGGGCGCGCAATACGCCCGAGATAAAAATGATGACCGAGCTGACCAGAAAACTTCGACCATAGGTGGCGGTGTCGAGGGTGATGCTCAGGTCGCCGTAATATTCGCTGTAGGGGCCCTTGCCCACCAACGCAGTAGTAAAGGAGCGTTCCTGGCCAAGAATCAGGTCGGTCAACCAGCGGCTGGGCGACTGCTGTAAAGGACGGCTTTTTTCCGCCAGCATGGTCTCGTTGGGGTGCCCGATGGAAGCCATGCGCACAGCGTCGTCCTGGAACAGACCTTCGATCACCTGCATGCCCATCTCGCGATCCAGGCTGTACACGGCCTGGGTCGAGGGGTCGCGAAACATGTCGAGGATGCGCTGGGCATCGCCCGCCACGGCCTGGCGCGTTTTGTAGGCATCAAAAACGATCTGCGCCACGCTCAGCGCCACACCCACGATCAATGCCGACAGCAGCACAACCCGTAGCAACTTCACCGACAAGCTGTTCTTGAGTTCCAGCTTCAAAGGGGCATTCCTTGTCTCATGCGGGTGGCCGTCAATATGCCATGAGTATTGGCAATCTGGTGATGGCAGTCAAAGGGACATTCGGGCTTGAGATTAATTGAGGGGGGCTGGATAAACGTGGAGGGATACCCGCTTATGTCAGGACGTTTGAGGCGTGGGCAAAGGGCCGGGCGTGGGCTGGACGTCGGGCAGAGAAGAAGAAGGCGGAACAGATCCGCCCTCTGTTTGGCGACGCTCTCAAAAATTGATCTTACCCTCTGGCTGTTGCTCTTCCCCTCCGACCTTTGACTGTTCACCCGCTATGTCTACGAGTTTGCCCGTCAAGTCCAGTGCGCTTTTCGCCAGGTCCATTCCCTTCTCAAGAAGACCGGATAACATTGGCACTGCACCCGCGGCCGTTGAAATAGGATCCATTGTCATTCTCCACATTGATTCAGGAGGTTTATTCCTCCTGGCGTTTGTGTGGTGAATAGTTACCGTTGGGTTCCGGGATTTCTGGCATGGCAATCAGGGCGCCCATGAAAAAGCCCGGCAATCGCCGGGCTCTTTTTACTGCAAGCGTCGCTTAGGCAGTGAAGGTCTTGCCTTCGAACTGCTCAGCCACGAACTTCCAGTTGACCAGGTTCCAGAACGCTTCTACATACTTTGGACGCACGTTGCGGTAGTCGATGTAGTAGGCGTGTTCCCAGACGTCGCAGGTCAGCAGCGGGGTGTCGCCGTTGGTCAGCGGGTTGCCGGCGCCGATAGTGCTGGCCAGGGCCAGGGAACCGTCAGCTTTTTTCACCAGCCAGCCCCAACCGGAACCGAAGGTGCCGACCGAAGTCTTGGTGAACTCTTCCTTGAACTTGTCGAACGAACCGAACGCAGCGTTGATGGCTTCAGCCAGTGCGCCGGTTGGTTGGCCGCCGGCGTTCGGCGCCAGGCAGTTCCAGTAGAAAGTGTGGTTCCAGACCTGAGCGGCGTTGTTGAAGATGCCACCCGAGGAAGACTTGACGATCTCTTCCAGGGTCTTGCCTTCGAACTCGGTGCCAGGCACCAGGTTGTTCAGGTTCACGACATAGGTGTTGTGGTGCTTGTCGTGGTGGTATTCCAAGGTTTCCTTGGAGATGTGCGGCTGCAGGGCATCGTGTGCGTAGGGCAGCGGCGGCAATTCGAAAGCCATGATGATTCTCCTAATCAGGTCAGTTGCGGTGAGCGCAAGGCCGATCACGGGCGGCCAAACATGCGCCGGGGAGTTTGTACTCTTTGCGGCGCAGGGGGCCGATCATAGCACCGGGGGTGCGGCATAACCACGCAACAACTGTGTGGGATAGAGGTTCCAGAGCGTTTTGGAATATTGCTCAGGCGCTGATCAGTTGATAGGCCACCGAGAACATCATCGCGGCCACCAGCAGGTCCAGCAGGCGCCAGGTGGCCGGGCGTGCCAGCCAGGGTGCCAACCATGCCGCACCCAGCGCCAGGGTGGCGAACCACAGGAACGATGCACTGGCTGCACCGGCTACGTAGGCACCGGGTTCGGTTTGTTGCGCGCCCAGGGAGCCGATCAGCAGGACGGTGTCCAGGTAGACATGGGGGTTGAGCAAGGTGACCGCCAAAGCGCTCAGCAGCACGGCGCGCATTGAGCGTGTCTTGAGGCTGTCGCTTTGGTCCAGGCTCTGTTTCGAGCAGGCCCTGCGTAGCGCGCATGCGCCGTACCAGAGCAAGAACGCTGCCCCGCCCCAGCGTGCCACCGCCAGCAGTATCGGGCTCTGCGCCAGCACGGTGGCCAGCCCGAATACCCCAGCGGCCACTAGCAGTGCGTCGCAGATCACACACAACGCCGCCACGGGTAAGTGGTGTTCGCGGCGCAGGCTCTGCGCGAGTACGAATGCATTTTGGCTGCCGATTGCCATGATCAACCCGAGGGCCACCAGCAAACCGTTCATATAGCTTTGCCACATAGAAGGAGATCCTTGTTGATGCTCAAACGATGCTGGCTATGGTGCGGGTCGGGGCTGTATAAGAAAAACCAATATTGCTGATCGCTCATTAGAGAAACTGATGTTCGACTATAAATTGCTTTCCGCCTTGGCGGCGGTGGTGGAACAAGCCGGCTTTGAGCGCGGTGCCCAGGTGTTGGGGCTGTCGCAATCAGCCATCTCCCAACGCATCAAGCTATTGGAGGCGCGCGTCGGCCAGCCGGTGTTGATACGGGCCTCGCCGCCAACGCCCACCGATATCGGTCGGCGCCTGCTCAACCATGTGCAGCAGGTGCGTTTGCTGGAGCGTGACCTGCAAAGCCAGGTGCCGGCCCTGGACGAGGAGGGCACGCCTGAGCGCCTGCGCATTGCCCTGAATGCCGACAGCCTCGCCACTTGGTGGGCCGAGGCAGTCAGCGACTTCTGCGCCGAACAGCACGTGTTGCTGGACCTGGTGGTCGAAGACCAGACCGTGGGCCTCAAGCGCATGCGCGCCGGTGAAGTGGCGGCCTGCATTTGTGCCAGCGAGCGTCCTGTGGCCGGTGCTCGCAGCCTGTTGCTGGGCGCCATGCGTTATCGGGCGCTGGCCAGCCCGGCCTTTCTGGCGCGGCATTTTCCTGGAGGCGTGCGGGCCGACCAATTGGCGCGCACGCCTGCGCTGGTGTTCGGCCCGGATGATTTCCTGCAGCACCGCTACCTGGCGTCCCTTGGCGTGGACGGTGGTTTCGAACACCATCTATGCCCGTCATCCGAAGGTTTTATCCGCCTGACGGAAGCCGGCTTGGGGTGGGGCCTGGTGCCTGAATTGCAGGTGCGCGACCAGTTGGAAACCGGTGTATTGGTCGAGTTATTGCCAGATAAGCCCATCGATGTGCCGCTGTACTGGCATCATTGGCGCAGTGGCGGGCAACTGTTGGGCTTGTTGACCGACCATCTGGCCGATGTGTGTGGTCATTGGTTGGTGCCGTTGGAGTGATGGCGCGCGTCAAGGCAAGAGCGATGAAAAATGAAAGAACACGGAGTACGACATGAAAATTCTGGTCACCGGCGCAAGCGGCTTCATTGGCGGGCGCTTTGCGCGCTTCGCCCTTGAGCAGGGCCTGGACGTGCGGGTCAACGGGCGGCGCGCCGAGGGTGTGGAACACCTGGTGCGGCGCGGTGCCGAGTTCATCCAGGGTGATTTGAATGATGCCGACCTTGTGCGCGACCTGTGCCGCGATGTCGAAGCCGTGGTGCATTGCGCCGGCGCCGTCGGGCTGTGGGGCAAGTACCAGGACTTCCACCAGAACAACGTATTGGTCACCGAAAACGTCGTCGAAGCCTGCCTGAAACAGCGCGTGGGGCGCCTGGTGCACCTGTCGTCGCCGTCGATCTATTTTGACGGTCGCGATCACCTTGGGCTCACCGAAGAGCAAGTGCCCAAGCGTTTCAAGCATCCCTATGCCGCTACCAAGTACCTGGCCGAGCAGAAGGTGTTCGGCGCCCAGGAGTTCGGCCTGCAAGTGATAGCCCTGCGCCCACGCTTTGTCACCGGGGCCGGCGATATGAGTATCTTCCCGCGCTTGCTGAAAATGCAGCGCAAGAACCGTCTGGCGATCGTCGGCGACGGTTTGAACAAAGTCGACTTCACCAGCGTGCACAACCTCAACGAGGCGCTGCTCAGCAGTTTGCTCGCCACCGGCTCGGCCCTGGGCAAAGCCTACAACATCAGCAATGGCGCACCGGTGCCGATCTGGGATGTGGTGAACTACGTGATGCGGCAGATGGAGCTGCCCCAAGTGACCCGCTATCGATCCTACGGTTTGTCCTACAGCGTGGCGGCGTTGAACGAGGCATTCTGCGCGATGTGGCCGGGGCGGCCGGAACCGGCGTTATCGCGTCTGGGCATGCAAGTGATGAATAAAAACTTCACCCTCGACATCAGTCGCGCCAGGCATTATCTCGACTACGAGCCCAAGTTCAGCCTGTGGGCCGCGCTCGACGAGTTCTGCAGTTGGTGGAAAGCCCAGGACCCGGGCCGCCAATAACCTCATAAGCAGCAACACTTCGGGAACCCCATTCCAGGTTCCGAGTCGATCCATGCGCCGGGAGTGCGGTTTATACTCCTGCCGCTCGGCTTTACAGCCAGCCATCTCATTGATTCAGGGTAGATTCATGCGTAACGATGCTAAAGACGACTTCGACAACGTTCCCAGCCTGCGGGCCGACCTTGGGGATGACGATGATTTCGTGCCGACCCCCGCGACGTCGGTGCGTTCGCGAACGACGCCCGTGGTCAAGGTCAAGAGCGCCAGCACTGGCCCGTTGTGGGCACTGGTCGGTGCGCTGTTGATCGCCTTTGCGGGCCTGGCCTGGTGGAGCTTCCAGCAGATTTCCCTGATGGGCCAGCAGTTGGTTGCCACCCAGGAAAGCTTTGCCCGCATCAGCGAGGAAGCGGCAGGACGGCTACAGGCGATTTCCGGCAAGGTCGTGGCCAGCGAAGCGAATGTGAACAACGGCAGCGAAGCCTTGAAGCTGCAGATCAAGCAACTGGAAGCCCAGTTGCAGGAGCAGGGCAAGCAACAGTTGGGCGTCGCCGGTCAAACCACCGAACTGGACAGCCGCCTGGCCCAGATGAGCGCCAGCAACACCGAGCTGGCAGCGGCCAATACCAAACTGCAAGGCCAGGTGCAGGCCCTCACTGACGCGGTCGCCAGCCTCACGGCAGCACAGGCCGAGAGCAAGGGCCTGGCCAACGATGTGGCGGCCTTGAAGAAACAAGGCAACCCAAGCGCGGCCATCGCCCGCCTCGAGCAGGACGTGCTGGTGCTCAAGAGCGCCCAGGAAAACCAGCCGGCCAATATCGACGCGCCGACCAACAAGGAATTCGACGTGTTCCGCATCCAGACCACGCGCAATATCACCACCTTGCAGAGCCAGGTGCAGAACTTGAATCAGCGTCTCAATGCGCCTGCTGCGGTCACCCCACTGGGTCAATGAACTCAAAATCATCCTCTGTAGGAGCGAGCTTGCTCGCGAAAAACGTTAACGATCACGCAGGTTCCCTGGAATAAACGCGGCGCTTGTGAGCTTTTCGCGAGCAAGCTCGCTCCTACATTAAGGTGTTGATTGTCACCACTCGGTGACATTTCTTTTCCCCTTCGTTACTTGCCCCTGCCGTGCCCTTGTTTAGACTCCGGTCATCCCAAAAAAACAATAAGGGCCACCCATGACCACCCACCCACTGCCTGCCAGCAGTTGGCTGAATGCACCTGCCCATCACGCTTGGCTCGCCGCGGAAGGCCAGCGCCTGTTGGCGTTCGCCAAGGCATCGCGCCTGCCGGACGGGTTCGGCAACCTCGACGATAAAGGCCAGTTGCCGGCCAATGCTCGCGCCGAAACCATGAACACCGCGCGCATGACCCACAGCTTTGCCATGGCCCATGCCATTGGGTTGCCGGGTTATGCCGAACTGGTGGCGCACGGTGTGGCAGCGCTCAGCGGCCCGCTGCGTGACAGTGAGCACGGTGGCTGGTTCGCCGCGCCCCAGGCGGCTGATGGCAACACCGGCAAGGCCGCCTATCTGCACGCCTTCGTGGCCCTCGCCGCCAGCTCTGCCGTGGTGGCCGGCGCGCCGGGTGCGCGCACATTAATGAACGACGCCGTCCATATCATCGACCAGTTCTTCTGGAGCGAAGAGGAGGGCGTCATGCTTGAATCCTTTGCCCGGGACTGGAGCGGCGTCGAAGCCTATCGTGGCGCCAACAGCAACATGCACGCCACCGAAGCTTTCCTGGCATTGGCCGATGTCAGTGGTGATACACGTTGGCTGGACCGTGCGCTGCGCATCGTCGAACGGGTGATCCACACCCATGCCGCTGGCAATCAATTCATGGTCATCGAACATTTCGATGCGCACTGGAAGCCGTTGCTCGGTTACAACCAAGACAACCCCGCCGATGGCTTTCGCCCCTACGGCATCACCCCCGGCCATGGTTTCGAATGGGCGCGGTTGTTGCTGCACCTTGAAGCTGCGCGCCTCAAGGCCAAGCTAGCCACGCCGGACTGGCTGGTGAGCGACGCCAAAGGCCTGTTTGCCAGTGCCTGCGAGTACGCCTGGGCGGTGGATGGTGCGCCGGGCCTTGTCTACACTCTGGATTGGAACCAGCGCCCGGTGGTACGCGAGCGCCTGCACTGGACCCATGCTGAAGCCAGCGCCGCTGCTCAGGCGCTGCTCAAACGTACCGGCGAGCTGCATTACGAAACCTGGTACCGACGCTTCTGGGAGTTTTGCGAAACCCACTTCATCGACCGGCTCCAGGGCAGTTGGCACCACGAACTCAGCCCGCACAACCAACCCAGCAGTAAAATCTGGGGCGGCAAACCTGACCTGTACCATGCCTGGCAAGCGGTCGTGCTGCCTGCACTGCCCTTGGCACCCAGCCTGGCCAGTGCATTGGGCAGCGGATGCTATGTCACCAGGTGGTGACATTTGTACGTCCCTTTGTTACCTGCGCCCCGAAAATCCATGTTTAAACTCCGTGCAGCGCAAGCTCTAGACTTGCATGCATAACAACAAGAAAAGGTACTCAGATGAACGCGATTAATCGCCTCGCCGTCGCTATTTCCATTGCCTCGTTGTTCCCCCTCAGTGCATTTGCCGCCGACTCCAAAGGTACGGTGGAAGTGGTGCATTGGTGGACCTCCGGCGGTGAAAAAGCGGCTGTGGATGTCCTGAAGGCCCAAGTTGAGAAAGACGGCTTCACCTGGAAAGACGGTGCAGTGGCAGGCGGCGGTGGCGCCACCGCCATGACCGTGCTGAAAAGCCGTGCGGTCGCTGGCAACCCGCCAGGCGTTGCCCAGATCAAAGGCCCCGATATCCAGGAATGGGCCTCTACTGGCCTGCTCGACACCGACGTGCTCAAAGACGTCGCCAAAGAAGAAAAATGGGATTCGCTGCTCGACAAGAAAGTCTCCGACACCGTGAAATACGACGGTGACTACGTGGCCGTGCCGGTGAATATCCATCGCGTGAACTGGCTGTGGATCAACCCGGAAGTCTTCAAGAAAGCCGGCATCACCAAGAACCCAACCACCCTCGAAGAATTCTACGCAGCGGGCGACAAGCTCAAGGCTGCAGGCTTCATTGCGCTCGCCCACGGCGGCCAGCCTTGGCAGGACAGCACCGTGTTCGAAGCGGTGGTGCTTTCGGTAATGGGCGCTGATGGCTACAAGAAAGCGCTGGTCGACCTGGATAACGGCGCATTGACCGGCCCGGAAATGGTCAAGGCCCTCACCGAGCTGAAGAAAGTCGCGACCTACATGGACGTCGACGGCAAGGGCCAGGACTGGAACCTGGAAGCTGGCAAGGTCATCAACGGCAAGGCCGGCATGCAGATCATGGGCGACTGGGCCAAGTCTGAATGGACCGCCGCCAAGAAAGTCGCCGGCAAGGATTATGAGTGCGTTGCTTTCCCGGGCACTGATAAAGCCTTCACCTACAACATCGACTCCCTGGCGGTGTTCAAGCAGAAAGACAAAGGCACTGCTGCGGGTCAGCAGGACATCGCCAAAGTAGTGCTGGGTGAAAACTTCCAGAAGGTGTTCAGCATCAACAAGGGCTCGATCCCTGTGCGTAACGACATGCTGACCAAGATGGAATCCTACGGCTTTGATTCCTGCGCCCAGACCGCCGCCAAGGACTTCCTGGCCGACGCCAAGACTGGCGGCCTGCAGCCAAGCATGGCGCACAACATGGCCACCACCCTGGCGGTGCAAGGTGCGTTCTTTGATGTCGTGACCAACTTCATCAACGACCCGAAAGCCGACCCGGCCGACACGGCCAAGAAGCTTGGCGCGGCGATCAAGTCGGCCAAGTAACACCCTATGTAGGAACCCGGCTTGCTGTGGCGAGGGAGCAAGCTCCCTCGCCACAAAAGCGGGTTCCTGCAGGCTGTAGTCCTTTTTCCCTGTACTGGATTTTCCCATGAGTTCTGTTGCTGTGTTCAGCAAGGCCTCGCCATTCGATGTGCTGCAGCGCTGGCTCCCTAAACTGGTGCTGGCGCCGAGCATGTTCATCGTGCTGGTGGGCTTTTATGGCTACATCCTGTGGACGTTCGTGCTGTCGTTCACCACCTCGACCTTCCTGCCCAGCTACAAATGGGCGGGCCTGGCGCAGTATCAGCGGCTGTTCGATAACGACCGCTGGTGGGTGGCGAGCAAGAACCTGGCCGTGTTCGGCGGCATGTTCATCGGCATCACCCTGGTGATCGGTGTGCTGCTGGCGATTTTCCTCGACCAGAAAATCCGCCGCGAAGGCTTTATCCGCACCATTTACCTGTACCCGATGGCGCTCTCCATGATCGTCACCGGTACCGCCTGGAAATGGCTGCTCAACCCGGGCATGGGCCTGGACAAACTCCTGCGGGACTGGGGCTGGGAAGGCTTCCGTCTCGACTGGCTGATCGACCCGGACCGCGTGGTCTACTGCCTGGTGATCGCCGCTGTGTGGCAAGCCTCGGGCTTTATCATGGCGATGTTCCTCGCCGGCCTGCGCGGTGTTGATCAGTCGATCATCCGCGCTGCGCAGATCGATGGCGCAAGCCTGCCGCGTATCTACTGGAGCGTGGTGCTGCCGAGCCTGCGCCCGGTGTTCTTCAGTGCGGTGATGATCCTGGCGCACATTGCGATCAAGAGCTTCGACCTGGTGGCGGCAATGACCGCAGGCGGCCCGGGCTACTCGTCCGACCTGCCGGCTATGTTCATGTACTCGTTCACCTTCAGTCGCGGCCAGATGGGCATGGGTTCGGCCAGTGCGATCCTGATGCTCGGTGCGATCCTCGCGATCATTGTGCCGTACCTGTATTCCGAGCTGAGGACCAAGCGCAATGACTAGTCTCGCCGCCAAACCTGCCATCAGCCTGAGCCGCATCGCGATCTACGCGGTGCTGATCCTGGCGGTTCTGCTGTACCTGGTGCCGTTGGTGGTGATGCTGCTCACCAGCTTCAAGACCCCGGAAGACATCAGCACCGGTAACCTGCTGAGCTGGCCCACCGTGGTCAGCGGTATCGGCTGGGTCAAGGCCTGGGCCACCGTGGATGGCTACTTCTGGAACTCGATCAAGATCACCGTTCCTGCTGTGCTCATCTCTACCGCCATTGGCGCCTTGAACGGCTACGTGCTGTCGTTCTGGCGCTTCCGGGGTTCGCAGCTGTTCTTCGGCCTGCTGCTGTTCGGCTGCTTCCTGCCGTTCCAGACTGTGCTGCTGCCCGCGTCGTTCACCCTCGGCAAGATGGGCCTGGCCAGCACCACCACCGGCCTGGTGTTTATCCACGTGGTCTACGGCCTGGCGTTCACCACGCTGTTCTTCCGTAACTACTACGTGAGCATCCCGGATGCGCTGATCAAGGCAGCACGCCTGGACGGAGCGGGTTTTTTCACCATCTTCCGCCGGATCATCCTGCCGATGTCGACGCCGATCATCATGGTCTGCCTGATCTGGCAGTTCACCCAGATCTGGAACGACTTCCTGTTCGGTGTGGTGTTCTCCAGTGGCGACTCCCAGCCCATCACGGTGGCGCTGAACAACCTGGTCAACACCAGTACCGGGGCCAAGGAATATAACGTGGATATGGCGGCGGCGATGATCGCCGGGCTGCCGACCCTGCTGGTCTATGTGATAGCAGGCAAGTATTTCGTGCGCGGCCTCACGGCCGGCGCGGTCAAGGGGTAATCATGGCTACGCTTGAACTTCGCAATGTAAACAAGACCTATGGCGCCGGCCTGCCCGACACCTTGAAGAACATCGAACTGTCGATCAAGGAAGGCGAGTTCCTCATCCTGGTCGGCCCGTCGGGCTGTGGTAAATCCACGCTGATGAACTGCATCGCCGGCCTTGAGACCATCACCGGCGGCGCGATCATGATCGGTGATCAAGACGTGAGCGGCATGAGCCCCAAGGACCGTGACATCGCCATGGTGTTCCAGTCCTACGCGCTGTACCCGACCATGAGCGTGCGCGAGAACATCGAGTTCGGCCTCAAGATCCGCAAGATGCCGCAAGCCGACATCGACGCCGAAGTGGCGCGCGTGGCCAAGTTGCTGCAGATCGAACACCTGCTCAACCGCAAGCCGGGCCAGTTGTCCGGTGGCCAGCAACAGCGCGTGGCCATGGGCCGTGCCCTGGCGCGTCGGCCGAAGATCTACCTGTTCGACGAACCGCTGTCCAACCTCGACGCCAAGCTGCGGGTCGAGATGCGTACCGAAATGAAGCTGATGCACCAGCGTCTGAAAACCACCACCGTCTACGTGACCCACGACCAGATCGAAGCGATGACCCTGGGCGACAAAGTGGCGGTGATGAAGGACGGCATCATTCAGCAATTCGGCACCCCGAAGGAAATTTACAACGACCCTGCCAACCTGTTTGTGGCAAGCTTTATCGGTTCACCACCGATGAACTTCGTTCCCATGCGTCTAAAACGCCAGAACGGTGGTCTGGTCGCGCTGCTCGACAGCGGCCAGGCCCGTTGCGAGTTGCCGCTGGGCGTGAATGACGCCGGTTTGGAAGACCGCGATGTGATCCTGGGCCTGCGCCCGGAGCAGATCGTGCTGGCAGCGGGCGAGGGCAACGGCTCGTCGAGCATTCGCGCCGAAGTGCAGGTGACCGAGCCTACCGGCCCGGACACCCTGGTGTTTGTGCAGCTCAATGACACCAAGGTCTGCTGCCGTTTGGCGCCGGACGTGGCACCGCAAGTGGGCGAGACCCTGACCTTGCAGTTCGACCCGGCCAAGGTATTGCTGTTTGACGCCAAGACCGGTGAGCGGTTGGGCGCAGTGGCTTCATTGCCGGCACAGGGGCATGCCGACAATGTGACCCAGTTCAAGGGCCGTTAAGCAAGATAAGTGATTGTTTTAATTAAAAAATGTAACCCGCGTTAGATAAAAACAGTTTAATAACAATAAAGACGAGGATGTAGGGATGAAAAAGCAACACAACAACACCCGGCTGATCTGCCAACTGTCAGCGGCAGCAGCCCTTGTATTGTCCGCCAATGCGATGGCGGCCGATGCATTCAGCGCTGATTCCAAGTGGATGACCGGCGATTGGGGCGGTGAGCGTACCAAGCTGATCGAGCAAGGTATCGACATCAAGGCCGACTACGTGGGCGAGATGGGCTACAACGCCCACGGCGGCTACAACGACGACAAGACCGGTCGTTACTCCGACCAGTTCGGTCTGGGCGTGGCACTGGACCTGCAAAAACTTTGGGGCTGGGATAACACCCAGGCCAAGATCCAGTTGACCAACCGTAATGGCCAGAACATCTCCAATGACCGCATTGGCGACCCGCGTGCCGGCACCTTGAGTTCCTCGCAAGAAGTGTATGGCCGTGGCCACATGGTGCGTCTGACCCAGTTCTGGATTCAGCACCAGATGTTCGACAACAAGCTGGACGTGAAGCTCGGTTACTTCGGTGAAGGCGAAGACTTCAACACCTTCCCTTGCGACTTCCAGAACCTGTCGTTCTGCGGCTCGCAGGTCGGTAACTACGTCAATACCTGGTACAACTGGCCGGTCGCCCAGGCCGCTATCCGCGTGAAATACAACATTACGCCTGAGCTGTATGCGCAAATCGGTGCCTACAACCAGAACCCGTCGCAGTTGGAGCACGGCAACGGCTTCAAACTCAGCGGCAGTGGTACCAAGGGCACCGTGATTCCGGTGGAATTGGTCTGGTCGCCGAAGGTTAATAACCTGCCGGGCGAATACCGTGTGGGCTTCTATAAAAGTGCGGCCGATGCTCCGGATGTACGTGAAGACGTCAACGGTAACGATGCGGTCCTCAGCGGCGCCGACTTCCGTACCCGCAGCAGCAAGAAAGGCTACTGGTTCGTTGCGCAACAGCAACTCACCACCCATAACGGCGACGCTTCCCGTGGCCTGAACATTGCAGCCAACGCGACCTTCCATGACAAGGAAACCAACCTGGTCGACAACTACCAGTCGTTGATGCTCGTGTACAAAGGCCCATTCGACGCGCGTCCAAAAGATGACGTCGGCATTGGCGTCGCTCGCCTGCATGTCAACGATGACGTGAAGAAGAACTCTCAATTGCTCAACGCCGCCAATGGTGTGAGCGACTACGACAATCCGCTGTACACGCCGATTCGTGAGACTGAATACAACGTCGAACTCAACTACGGTTTCCACGTCACCAACTGGCTGACTGTGCGTCCGAACCTGCAGTACGTTGTCCAGCCTGGCGGCGTGGATAAAGTCGACAACGCGCTGGTAGCGGGCCTGAAAATTCAGTCTACGTTCTAACGCTGTTGCGATAAGCTCCTCTCTCTGTGCGCATTTGCGGGTAGCCATGGCTATCCGCTTTTTTTTGCGTGGCACTGTGATATTCGGGACCTGGGCACATGCACGAGCAACCGCTGCAACGCTTTTTCAAATCCCTGCGCGAGCGTCCGGTGTTCGCCTGGGAGCGCTTTCAGATGCGCGATGTGTTGGTGATCGACCACCCCCTGTGCCAGGCGGTGTTCAGTCGCCAGGGCGCGCAATTGCTGCACTTTCAACCTACGGGCCAGAAGCCGTGGCTGTGGTGTGCCGCCAAATGGCCGCAAGTCGGGGCTATCCGTGGTGGCGTACCGGTGTGCTGGCCGTGGTATGGCCGCCACCCCAGCGAAAATGCCTGGCCGTCCCACGGATGGGCCCGCTTGATCGACTGGAAACTGCTCGACAGCAGCACCGATGACGACGGCGTGCGCCTGCTCTGGCAATTGCAACTGTGCGACTGGCAGGTGGACTTGCACGCGCACCTGGGTGACACCCTGGAACTGCGCCTGAGCACCGAGCATCACGACGAGCTGCCGTGCCAGTTGAGTCATGCATTGCACGCTTACTGGCGTATTGGTCACGTCGATGAGGTAGCGCTGTCTGGGCTCGAAGGAGCACAAGGTTACGACCAGCTCAATCGCCAGGTTTGCCAGCAGGAAGGTGAATTGCGGGTCGATGGCGGATGCCAGCGGGTGTTCCAGCATGAGGGCGAATTGCAGCTCAAGGACCACGCCTGGCAGCGTGAACTGTGCATCGACACCGGCGACAGCGCCGACACGGTGGTGTGGCACCCGGGGAGCCGGCCGCTGTTGGGCGTGAGCTTTAACGAAGCGTCGGGGTTTGTGTGCGTAGAGGCGGCGATGGCGGCGGCGAGCCTGGCGCCGGGGGAGAGGGCCCACTTGAGTTTACAGGCCAGGGCAGGGGTTTAGCGGTGTGGCTGATGGCGCTATCGCAGGTACTGCTGGAAGAGCTGCCTGCTAGTTGAATTCATGATCGTTCCCACGCTCCGCGTGGGAATGCAGCCTATGACGCTCCGCGTCACGACGCTAAAGGCAGACGCAGAGCGTCCAGTGAGGCATTCCCACGCGGAGCGTGGGAACGATCAGTTGACACGGATTTAGTTGAATTCATCCCCCACCGGATATCGGCTGTCATTCAAGCTCTCTTTGATCTTGCGCAAATGCGGCTGGAAATCCACTCCGCGACGCAGGGTCATACCCGTTGCCAATACGTCCAATACCGTCAATTGGATAATCCGAGAAGTCATCGGCATGTAGATATCCGTGTCTTCCGGCAACGGGATGTTCAGGCTCACCGTACTGGCCTTGGCCAGCGGCGAGTTTTCGGCGGTCACGCCCAGCACTGACGCACCGTTTTCCCGAGCGATACGCGCCACTTCCACCAGCTCGCGGGTACGGCCGGTGTAGGAAATGATCACGAACAACTCACCGGTGTGCGCCACCGAGGCGATCATGCGTTGCATCAGCACGTCGGCATGGGCGGTCACCGCCAGGTTGAAGCGGAAGAACTTGTGCAACGCGTCCATGGCGACGGGGGCCGAAGCGCCGAGGCCAAAGAAGTGGATTTGCCGCGCCTGGATCAACAAGTCCACGGCCTTGCTGATCAGCGCCGGGTCCAGGGCCTGGCACGCACTGTCCAAAGAGGCAATGGCGCTGCCAAAGATCTTCTGGGTGTAGGCCTCGGGGTTATCATCGGCCTCCACGGCGCGGCTGACATACGCGGCGCCACTGGCCAGGCTTTGCGCCAACTGCAATTTGAGTTCAGGGTAACCGCTGACACCGAATGAACGGCAGAAGCGGTTGACCGTCGGTTCACTGACCGAGGCGGCCTGGGCGAGGGCGGCGATCGAGAAGCGTGTGGCCTGCTGCGGGTTGAGCAGGATCACTTCAGCGACTTTGCGCTCGGCCTTGTTCAATTCTTCGAGGCGGTTCCGGATCTGTTCCAGAAGATTTCGCACGCGGTCCATTCAGTCTTTCCTTCGGGCGACGATGCAAATAAAAAGGCGGTAACCAATCGATGAGTGGCTTTTCGCGGTGGCCTATCCTACTGAGGGTAGCTGAACACCACCACTCGCAATGCGTATTTCGGGAAAATGTTGTGGTTATTACTACATTTTTCCTTGAGTGATGCCTTGAAAAAAGGTATTTGTAGCTTAACTTGATAAAAGAACAAACATCATGCCTTCGATAACCGTGGAACCCTGCACCTTTGCCCTGTTTGGCGCCTTGGGTGATCTGGCGCTGCGCAAGTTATTTCCTGCCCTTTATCAACTCGATGGCGCCGGGTTGCTGCACGACGACACACGCATCCTGGCCCTGGCCCGTGAAGCCGGCTCCGAGCAGCAACACCTGGCCCATATCGAAAAAGAATTGCGTAAATACGTCGGCAAAGAGCTCGACGAAGCCGTGGCCCAGCGTTTCCTCGCACGCCTGGCTTATGTGCATGTCGACTTCATGAAGGCCGACGACTACGTCGCCCTGGCCGAAAAAGCCGGCAGCGAGCAACGCCTGATTGCCTACTTCGCTACCCCGGCGGCGGTATACGGCGCGATCTGCGAAAACCTGTCCAAGGTCGGCCTGGCGGAAAATACCCGCGTAGTGCTGGAAAAACCCATCGGTTCGGACCTGGAGTCGTCGCGCAAGGTCAACGACGCCGTGGCGCAGTTCTTTCCGGAAAACCGCACCTATCGCATCGACCACTACCTGGGCAAAGAGACGGTACAGAACCTGATCGCCCTGCGTTTCGCCAACAGCCTGTTCGAAACCCAGTGGAATCAGAACTACATCTCCCACGTGGAAATCACCGTGGCCGAGCAGGTTGGCATCGAAGGCCGTTGGGGTTACTTCGACAAGGCTGGCCAGCTGCGCGACATGATCCAGAATCACTTGTTGCAACTGCTTTGCCTGATTGCCATGGACCCGCCTGCCGACCTGTCCGCCGACAGCATCCGCGACGAGAAGGTCAAGGTGCTCAAGGCCCTGGCGCCGATCAGCCCCGAGGGCCTGACCACTCAGGTAGTCCGTGGCCAGTACATCGCCGGCTACAGCGCTGGTAAAGCCGTGCCGGGTTACCTGGAAGAAGACAACTCCAATACCCAGAGCGACACCGAGACGTTCGTTGCCCTGCGTGCCGATATCCGTAACTGGCGCTGGGCCGGCGTGCCGTTCTACCTGCGTACCGGCAAGCGTATGCCGCAAAAACTGTCGCAGATCGTCATTCACTTCAAGGAACCGTCCCACTACATCTTCGCCCCGGAGCAGCGCCTGCAAATCAGCAACAAGCTGATCATCCGCCTGCAGCCGGACGAAGGTATTTCCCTGCGTGTGATGACCAAGGAGCAGGGCCTGGACAAAGGCATGCAACTGCGCAGCGGACCACTGCAATTGAATTTTTCCGACACCTATCGCAGCGCACGCATCCCCGATGCCTACGAGCGATTGTTGCTGGAAGTGATGCGCGGCAATCAGAACCTGTTTGTTCGCAAAGATGAAATCGAAGCCGCGTGGAAGTGGTGTGACCAGTTGATCGCCGGGTGGAAAAAATCCGGTGATGCGCCCAAGCCGTATGCGGCGGGGTCCTGGGGGCCGATGAGCTCCATTGCACTGATCACGCGGGATGGGAGGTCGTGGTATGGCGATATCTGAATTGAAACTGCCTCAGGGCGTCACTGCCCATGAGTACCGTACGCCTGCGCTGCTGGCCGATGGCCTGGCCAATGACGTGGCTGAGCAACTGCGCTCGGCCATCAGTGCCCGTGGCGAGGCGACGTTGGTGGTGTCCGGTGGCCGCAGCCCCGTGGCGTTTTTCCAGAACCTGGCCAAGCAGGGCCTGGACTGGTCCAAGGTCACCATCACCCTGGCCGATGAGCGCTGGGTGCCGGTCGAACACGCCGACAGCAATGCTGGCCTGTTGAAGCAACACTTGCTGCAAGGTCCGGCGGCCAAGGCGAAGTTCTTGAGCCTGTACAGCCCCGCTGCCAATCTTGAAGACGCTGCCGAGCAGGCCGATCGCCTGCTGGGCGAGTTGCCAGCCATTGATGTGCTGGTGCTGGGCATGGGCGATGACGGCCACACCGCATCGCTGTTCCCCAACAGCCCTAACCTGAGCGAAGCGCTGAAGGCCGACGGTACCCGCCGTTGCTGGCCGATGCTGGCGCCCACTGTGCCGCACCAGCGCCTGACCATGAGTCGTGCGCTGCTGGCCACGGCCAGCTACACCGTGCTGTCGATTTCCGGCAGTTCGAAATTGACTACCTTGAGCGCCGCCCTGGCCAGCGACGATGTTGCTGCCATGCCGATTCGCGCGTTTTTGCAACCTACTCTAGAGATTTACTGGTGCCCATGAGCCAAGGATCAGCCGCTATGAAAAGCCCTCAACCGACCGTGTCCATGGCGGATAAAGTTGCCTTGATCGACAGCCTCTGCGCCAAGGCGCGGATCCTGCCGGTGATCACCATCGCCCGCGAGCAGGACATCCTGCCGCTGGCCGACGCCCTGGCCGCTGGCGGTTTGACCGCGCTGGAGGTGACCCTGCGTTCCGAGTTCGGCCTCAAGGCCATTCAGGTCTTGCGCGAGCAACGTCCTGAACTGTGCACTGGTGCCGGTACCGTGCTCGATCGTCACATGCTCGAAGCGGCAGAAGTGGCAGGCTCGCAATTTATCGTCACCCCCGGCATCACCCGTGACTTGCTGGAAGCCTCGGTGCACAGCCCGATCCCGCTGCTGCCGGGCATCAGCAATGCCTCCGGCATCATGGAAGGCTACGGCCTGGGTTATCGCCGCTTCAAGCTGTTCCCGGCTGAAGTCAGCGGTGGTGTTGCTGCCATCAAGGCTCTCGGCGGCCCGTTCGGCGAAGTCAAATTCTGCCCGACTGGCGGTGTTGGCCCGGCCAACATCAAGAGCTACATGGCGTTGAAAAACGTGATGTGCGTGGGCGGCAGTTGGATGCTGGATCCGGAGTGGGTCAAGAACGGCGACTGGGCGCGTATCCAGGAAGTCACTGCCCAGGCGCTGGCGCTGCTGGACTGAACTGATTTATCGAATCGTTGTTGCTGTGCTTAACGGCATTTTTGCGGCGCACTTGGTCGGTGTGCCGCTTTTTTTTGCCTGTAAAAAAACCTCAAGCACATCGCCGCTCTGAAGGTGGGGGCTGGCTTGCCTGCGATAGCCATTTATCAGTTAGCCCATCTTTGGCTGATACACCGTTATCGCAGGCAAGCCAGCTCCCACAGTTTTAAACGGTGTTTAGTTTGGTGATCGCATGGACTAGCGCATTGATGTCCGCCGCCGACGTCACCAGCCCCGGCGTCACCCGGATACAGGTGCCAAACGCTGCCCCCGTGCGCGTAGTGGTGAACAGGCCGTGCTCCTTGAGCAACCTGTCCGCCATCGTCTGCTGATTACGCCCGATGAACTTGAAGGCTGTGATCCCGCAATACAGTCGCGGGTCATCCGAGGTCAGCACTTCAATTCCCGGCAACGGCCGTACCTGGTTTACCCACAGGTTGCGCAGGTAATTGACGCGTGCGCCCTTGGCCGCCGCGCCACCCAACTGTCGATGCTCTTCAAATACCAGGGGCAATGTCATCAGCGCCGGAAAGTTCGGCGTGCTGTAGGACGTACGCGCTCGCACATCGGTGGCTGGGTAGTGAAACTCGCCCATATCCGGGTCGATATCGGCCAGGCGCTCTGGTGCGATATACAAAAAGCCCAGGGTCAGCGGCGCGCCGATCCATTTGTGCAGGTTGAAGCCTGCGAACTGAATGCCCAGTTCGGCCAGGTTGAAGTCGATCTGGCCCAAGGCGTGCGCGCCGTCGAGGATCACGTCGATTGCACGTTCGCGCGCGGCCTTGGCAATGTCCGCAACCGGCATGACCAGGCCCGTACGGTGGGTCACATGGGTCAAGGCCATTAATTTCAGACGCGGGTACTGCACAAACGCATCGTGATAAGTCTGCACCAGGCTGTCGAAACTGGCCGGGTGGGTGTGGGCCACCTCTATCACTTCCACGCCGCGAATCGCTGTCAGCCAGCGCATGGCGCCTTTGACCGTGTCGTACTCCAGGTCGCTGATCAGCACCTGGTCGCCCGGTTGCAGGCGGTTGTAGTTACGGATCAGCGACTGCAAGGCTTCGGTGGCGTTACGGGTGAAAGCGACCGATTCGGGGTCGACATCAATCAACCCGGCCAACTGGCGGCGTATCTCGTTGTTTTCGCCCTGCTCAAAACGCTGGCGCACATGCACAGAGTTGCTGCGGTTGATAAAGCTGATGTGCTCAAGGTACTGGGCCTGCACCGCCCGGCTCATGCGCCCGAAGTAGCCGTTTTCCAGGTTGATCGGACCGGGCTCGTATTCATAGCGTTGGGCGATGGCCTGCCAGTGCGGGTCGTTATCGGCATTCCTTGGCATGGTGAGTCTCTTAGTGGCGGGGGGCGGGTCTGCCATGTTTGGCGCGCAGTGGTTCAAGCAATTCGGACAGGCCGTTGTGGTCGATTTCCTGCATCAAGGCCAGCAAACCGCCCAGTTCCCCGTGGGGGAAACCTTCACGGGCGAACCAATTCAGGTAGGGCCCAGGCAGGTCGGCAATGATCCGGCCTTTGTATTTGCCAAAGGGCATTTGGCGGGTGATCAGCAGTTCGAGTTTTTCGGGATTCATGAGCGTCGTAGGGTTGAGGCCAGGCTTTCGAAAATACAGGCATTCTGCATGAAGGCCAAATGACAGATCATGCAAATAACCAACATACAGATGGTTCAATAATTCGTAACTTATTGAAAATAAACATAAAAATAATTTTTATAAACCTGGCACGGGCGCTGCAATAACCAAGGCAACCTTCTAACCCGTACAAGGAATTGAAAAATGACTGATATCAACAAAGAATCGATCTCCGTACTGAACGACCTGATCGAGACCAGCATCGACGGCCAAAAGGGTTTCAAGGAATGCGCTGAAGACATCAAGCATCCGGAACTCAAGGCATTGTTTGCCAAGCGTGCTGTTGATTGCGGTACCGCTGCCGAAGAACTGAAAACTGCTGTGCGTGCCCTGGGCGGCGATCCAGAGAAGTCCGGTAGTGTTGCCGGCGCCCTGCACCGTGGCTGGGTCGACGTGAAGTCGATGGTCACCGGCAAGGACGAAGAGGCCGTATTGAACGAAGCCGAGCGCGGTGAAGACCACGCACTGAAGGCTTACAAGGAAGCGATCGAGAAGATCAACAAGCACAACCTGGTGGGCATTCGTGACTTGGTTGAGCGTCAGTACCACGGTGTACAGCGCAACCACGACCAGGTAAAAGCCCTGCGTAACCAGGCTCGCGCTCAGTCGTAAGACCTGAGGTAAGACCTACGCTGGACCTAGTGTGGGAGCGGGCTTGCTCGCGAAAGCGGTGGATCAGTCACTGTTGTATTGGCTGATACACCGCATTCGCGGGCGAGCCCGCTCCCACATTTTTTTATGCAAAGGCTGGAATGTAGATCAGCCGATGCTGATTGGCGGCAGCTCGGTCAGGGTCACGACTTGCTGTTTGCGCGGCGCCAGAATCTCCGCCTCGCCATCGACTACCAACTCATCACGCTGGTTGAACACCCGAGTGGCAATGCGCACGCGAAACTTCGGCAGTTTCTCGAGGATTTCCAAGCGCACGGTCAGGGTGTCGCCGATCTTCACCGGTTTCTGGAAGGTCATTTGCTGGCCGATATAGATCGTGCCCGGCCCAGGCAGCTCGCAGGCCACTGCCGCGCTGATCAGCGCGCCGCTGAACATGCCGTGGGCAATCCGCTCCTTGAACATGGTCGCCTTGGCGTATTCAGCGTCCAGGTGCACCGGGTTGTGGTCACCCGACATGGCGGCGAACAGCTGGATATCGCGCTCTTCGACGGTTTTGCTGAAGCTGGCAGTCTGGCCCACTTCAAGCGCTTCGTACGGGGTGTTGGTTACCTGGGTCATCTCAACGTGCATCCTGTGGCTTAACGGTAATTAATCGGCTGATTTTAAAGCAAAAACTATTCGCAGCGGGTGGGCCTGCGCAACGCCAGCGCCTGGTCGAGCCAGGTCAGCAGGTCGGCGGTGACTTCATCACGGTTGGTTTCGTTGAATACTTCATGGCGCGCCTGCGGGTAAAGCGTCAATTGCACGTCTTGGCAACCGGCCTCACGCAGGGCGTGGGCCAGGTGCTTGAGACGCTTGCCTTCACTCACCGGATCACGATCGCCGCCCATCACCAGGATCGGCAGGCCGGGATCAATCTGCGCCAGGTTGGAGACTTTGCTGATCTGCTGCAAGCCGCCCAACAGGTCGATCCACAGTTGATTGGTGCAACGAAAGCCACAGAGTGGGTCGTTGATGTAGTTGTCCACTTCAACCGGGTCGCGGCTGAGCCAGTCAAACGCGGTGCGATTGGGTTTGAAGGCTTTGTTGAATGAGCCGAACGACAAGAAGTCGATCAACGCACTGCGCCCTCGCATGCCTTGGCGTGCACGTTCGATGCGCGCAATGATTTGCGCTGCACGGTAGAGGGCCACCGGCTGGAAATTCGAGCCGCTGAGTATTGCGCCATGCAAGCTGGCGCTGTGATGCAGCAAGTATGCCTGGGAGATATAGCTGCCCATGCTGTGGCCCAGCAAGATGATCGGCAGCCCGGGATGCTGTTGGCCGATGTGCTGATTAAGGCTGGCCAGATCGCCCACGACTTTGTTCCAGCCATCCGTTTCAGCATATAGCCCAACGGTGCCGGCCTCGGCGGTACGGCCATGCCCACGCTGGTCCAGCGCATATACGCCATACCCTGCGCCACACAACGCTTGCGCCAGGCGCGCATAGCGACCGCCGTGCTCGGCCATGCCATGGGAAATCATCACCACGGCCCTGGGCGGGCCGTCGGGCATCCATTGGTTGACGTACAGACGGGTGTGGTCGTTCGCGGTCAGCCAGAAGGTGCTGTGGTTCATGGCGGCTTCCTTTGCTCAGGGTGGTTGCATTGTATAGCTCATCCGGCGTGGGGCGGGGGTATCTGCCTACGCCTTAGGTACAAGATTCATACAATCAATGACACAGTTCAGCGTCTTGCCTGTTTGGCCATAGCTGCTAACTTCCCCAAAGCTCCGCTTCTTATTGCTGCACATCTGCATGGCAGCGGCCGGACACACTCAGGTAAAGAGGACAAGAATAATGCAACCTGATTTCTGGAATGACAAACGCGCGGCGGGAGTCCCCAATGCCATCGACCTCAGCACCTACAAGTCGGTGATCGAGGTCTTCGAGCGTTCCTGCAAGACCTTTGCCGACCGTCCGGCATTCAGCAGCATGGGCATTACCCTCACCTACGCCGAGCTTGAGCGCCAGAGTGCGGCGTTTGCCGGTTACCTGCAGCAGCACACCGACCTCAAGCCCGGCGAGCGCATCGCGGTGCAGCTGCCCAACGTGCTGCATTACCCGGTTGCGGTGTTCGGCGCACTGCGCGCCGGGCTGATCGTGGTCAACACCAACCCGCTTTATACGCCGCGCGAGATGCGCCATCAGTTCAAGGATGCCGGTGTGCGGGCGCTGGTCTACCTCAACCTGTTCGGTTCACGTGTGCAGGAGGTATGCACCGACACGGAGATCGACTACCTGATCGAAGCCAGGATGGGCGATTTCATGCCCGCCGCCAAAGGCTGGCTGGTCAACACCGTGGTCGACAAAGTCAAGAAGATGGTCCCGGCCTACCACCTGCCGCGGGCGGTTTCGTTCAAGCGCGCCCTGCGCATGGGCGCGGGCCTTGGAGTGACGCGCCATCCGGTGACCCTGGACGACGTCGCCGTGCTGCAATACACCGGCGGCACCACTGGGCTGGCCAAGGGCGCGATGCTCACTCACGGCAACCTGGTGGCGAACATGCAGCAAGTGCGGGCGTGCATGTCGCAACTGGGCGACGACGGCCATCCGCTGATCAAGGAAGGGCAGGAGGTGATGATTGCACCGCTGCCGCTGTACCACATCTACGCATTCACGGCCAATTGCATGTGCATGATGGTCTCCGGTAACCACAACGTGCTGATCACCAACCCACGGGACATCGGCGGGTTTATCAAGGAGCTCAAACAGTGGCAGTTCTCCGGCCTGTTGGGGCTCAACACACTGTTTGTGGCGCTGATGGACCACCCGGATTTCAAGACCCTGGATTTCTCCCACCTGAAGATTACCAACTCCGGCGGCACCGCCCTGGTCAAGGCCACGGCGGAACGCTGGAAAGCGGTGACCGGCTGCGCCATCGGCGAAGGCTACGGCCTCACCGAAACCTCGCCAGTGGCCAGTACCAACCCCTACGGCGGCCTGTCGCGCCTGGGTACCGTGGGCATCCCGGTGCCGGGTACGGCGATGAAGGTCGTGGATGACCTGGGGCAAGAACTGCCGTTGGGCGAGCGCGGCGAGCTGTGCATCCAGGGCCCACAAGTGATGAAGGGTTACTGGCAGCAACCGGCCGCCACCGCCGAAACCCTGGACGCCGATGGCTGGTTGAAGACCGGTGACATTGCGGTGATCGACACCGATGGCTACATCAGTATTGTGGATCGCAAGAAGGATTTGATCATCGTCTCGGGTTTCAACGTGTACCCCAACGAAATCGAAGACGTGATCATGGCCCACCCGGCCGTGGCCAACTGCGCCGTGATCGGCGTGCCGGACGAGCGCACGGGGGAGGCGGTGAAGCTGTTCGTGGTGGCACGGGCCCAGGGGGTGAGCCTCGAGGAACTGAAGGCGTACTGCAAGGCCAACTTCACGGGGTACAAGGTGCCCAAGCATATTGTGTTGAGAGAGTCGTTGCCGATGACCCCGGTGGGGAAAATTCTGCGCCGGGAGCTGCGCGACATCGCTTGAATTGAAATAGGGTACAAAAATGTGGGAGCTGGTTTGCCCGCGATAGCAGTGTTTCAGTCGCCTGTTGAATTGGCTGATCCACCGCTATCGCAGGCAAGCCAGCTCCCACACTGTATTTTTCGCCCTTGAGAGCCTGTTCTAGAGCCATTCCTGGTGTTATAGAATTTTTGCTCTAAAAGTGACCATTGGATATTCTTGAGTCATGTTTATGACTGTAGGGGCCTCTTTTGGCTCTAGGCGGCCCTTGGCAAAGCTGCTACTCTCGGCGCGCTTTGTGACTTCTAGGCCTGCTTGAAAGCGCCAGACTCACCTAAAAACATACACCAATAATAATCGCATCAAATGCGATGATGAATTCGCGTCGCTGAGGAGTGGGCTTCCATGAATGAAGACTTTTGGAAGGATAAGTACCCCGCCGGGATTGCTGCACAGATCAATCCAGACGAGTATCCGAATATTCAGGCGGTACTGAAGCAGTCCTGCCAGCGCTTCGCCAACAAACCGGCTTTCAGCAACCTGGGCAAGACAATCACCTACGGTGAACTGTACGAATTGTCCGGCGCATTCGCCGCGTATCTGCAACAGCATACCGATTTGAAGCCTGGCGATCGAATCGCCGTGCAACTGCCCAACGTTCTGCAATACCCCGTCGCTGTATTCGGTGCGATCCGCGCCGGCCTGATCGTGGTCAACACCAACCCGCTGTACACCGCGCGGGAGATGGAACACCAATTCAATGATTCGGGGGCCAAGGCCCTGGTTTGCCTGGCCAACATGGCGCACCTGGCTGAAAAAGTCGTGCCCAAGACCGCCGTCAAGCACGTGATCGTCACCGAAGTTGCCGACCTGCTCTCGCCGTTCAAGCGCGTGCTGATCAACAGCGTGATCAAATACGTAAAGAAAATGGTCCCGGCCTATCATCTGCCCCAGGCCATCAAGTTCAACGACGTACTCGCCAAGGGCCATGGCCAGCCGGTCAACGATGCCAGCCCGGCCAGCGGCGATGTGGCCGTGTTGCAATACACCGGCGGTACCACCGGCGTGGCCAAGGGCGCGATGCTGACCCACCGCAACCTCGTCGCCAACATGCTGCAATGCAAGGCGCTGATGGGCTCCAACCTCAATGAAGGCTGCGAGATCCTGATCACGCCGCTACCGCTCTACCACATCTATGCCTTCACCTTTCATTGCATGGCGATGATGCTGATCGGCAACCACAACATCCTGATCAGCAACCCGCGTGACCTGCCGGCGATGGTCAAGGAACTGTCGAAGTGGAAGTTCAGCGGCTTCGTCGGCCTCAACACCCTGTTCGTGGCACTGTGCAACAACGAAGGTTTCCGCAAGCTGGACTTCTCTGCGCTGAAGGTCACCCTATCGGGCGGCATGGCGTTGCAGCTGGCGGCGGCGGAGCGTTGGAAGGCCGTGACCGGCTGCGCGATCTGCGAAGGCTACGGCATGACCGAAACCAGCCCGGTGGCCACGGTCAACCCGATCCAGCACATCCAGATCGGCACCATCGGCATTCCGGTGCCTTCCACCGCGTGTAAAGTCATCGCCGACGACGGTACCGAGCTTGCACTGGGCGAAACTGGCGAGCTGTGTGTGAAAGGTCCGCAAGTGATGAAGGGCTACTGGCAGCGCCAGGACGCCACCGACGAGATGCTCGACAGCGAGGGCTGGCTGAAGACCGGCGACATCGCGATCATCCAGCCAGACGGCTACATGCGTATCGTCGACCGCAAGAAGGACATGATTCTGGTCTCCGGCTTCAACGTCTACCCCAATGAGCTGGAAGATGTGCTGGCGGGCCTGCCGGGTGTGCTGCAGTGTGCGGCTATCGGCGTACCGGATGAAAAATCCGGCGAGCACATCAAGTTGTTCATCGTGGTCAAGCCAGGGGCTACCCTGACCAAGGACCAGGTGATGGAGCACATGCGCGCCAACGTCACCGGCTACAAGGTGCCCAAGGCCGTCGAGTTCCGTGATGCGCTGCCGACCACCAACGTGGGCAAGATCCTGCGGCGTGAATTGCGTGATGAAGAACTGAAGAAACTCGGTCTTAAAAAGTAACCCATAAAAAACCCCGCCGATGCGGGGTTTTTTATGAGGGCGCTGGCGAAGCACTTACCCCCTGTGGGAGCTGGCTTGCCTGCGATAGCGCTACAGCAGCCACTGCTGTATCGCCTGACTCACTGCCATCGCGGGCAAGCCCGCTCCCACAGGGTTACCGGGCTTACAACGCGAACTGCGCGAAGCTCACACCCGCACCGGCGGGGCGTACGTCCTTCAAGAACGAGTCCTTATCCGCGCTTAGCTCCAGGGTAATCTCCGGCTTGCGCTTGCCCGCATTGCGTACCACCAGCCCTTCGAGTTTTTCACGCAGGAACACGGTCGGCACTTTCAGGTGCAGCAACTGGTCGGTGTCGGCGTTGTGCATCAACAGGTGGATCCACTCGTACTGGCCTACAGCAATACGCCCCACCGGCAGGTCGAACCACCAGATGTTGCGTTTGCGGTCCAGGTCGGTGAAGTGGCAGTTGTTGACGCCGAGTACGGCACCGCCCAGTTCCTGGTTTCTACGGGCAATGGCCTGTGCTTTATTGAGTTTCATAACCTTCCTACGGGATCTGTTATTCAGCGTTGCAGCCTGAATGTGCCGGGCATTCTCGTGGGTTGGCTGCAAAACATAAAGCCAAACCTGCCGCTTTCGATGAAATGCTTGCGCAAAAATAATTGAAACTCTGCCGTTGCGCTTCAGGTCAACCGCTACGTAGTGACCAAAAACCATTTGATTGTTATCAGGAGTAATACCATGAGCAGCACTTCCGATAAGGTAAAGGGCTTGGCGAACGAAGCTGTCGGTAACATCAAGCAAGGCGTCGGTAAAGTCACAGACAATGACAAGCTGCGTGCTGAAGGCGTGATCCAAGAGAAAAAAGGCGAAGCTCAGCAAGCAGTGGGCAAGACCAAGGACGCAGTGAAAAAAGCCACTGAGTAACACGTCCTGGCTGGCAGACTCCAGCAGCCCGACGGCCATCCACGGATGGCCGTTTTTGTATCCGGTGCTGCAACTAAACTTTCGAAATTGTTTCAAAGTCGCCAAATGGGCTACTTTGATGTAGAAAACGGCCCCTGAGTCGCCCACGAACTCAACCTCTTTTGCGGCGAAAGGAGACGCTATGCTTTTTCCAGTACTCGATGGTCTCAAGCTGCACAAGGTGCTGGTACGCACCATCAAGGAATTCGTCGATGACGAGATGCCTACCTACGCCTCGGCACTGGCCTACCAGATGCTGTTCTCTTTGTTTCCGTTCCTGCTGTTCCTCATTGCCCTGATCGGCTTCCTGCATTTGCCCGACTTCTTCAGTTGGCTGCGCCTGCAATCGGAGCTGGTGTTGCCACCCCAGGCGCTGGAACAGGTCAACCCGGTGATCGATCAGTTGCAGCAGTCCAAGGGCGGCTTGCTCTCGGTGGGTATCGTTATCGCCCTGTGGACGGCCTCTGCGGGCGTGCGCCTGATGATGAGCGCCATGAACGCTGCCTACGATGTGGTTGAAGGTCGGCCGATCTGGAAGCGTTTCCCGCTGTCGATTTTCTACACCGTGGGTATCGCCGGCATGCTGCTGGCGGCCGCCGCGCTGATGGTGCTGGGCCCGCAAGTCATGGAGTGGCTGGCCGGGCAGATCGGCATGCAGGAATTCGTGGTCACGCTGTGGACCATCCTGCGCTGGCCGCTGATTGTGATCTTGCTGATGTTCGCCGTGGCCCTCATGTACTACGTGATGCCGGACGTCGAGCAGGAATTTCGCTTTATCACCCCCGGCTCCGTCTTGGCGGTGGTGGTATGGATCGTCGCCTCCCTGGGCTTTGGCTACTACGTCAAGACCTTCGCGGACTACAACGCCATGTATGGCAGTATCGGTGCGATCATTGTCTTGCTCCTGTATTTCTACATCTCTGCCGCCGTACTGCTGCTGGGCGCGGAGATGAACGCTGTGATCGAGCATATGTCTGCCGAGGGCAAGGACCCCGGTGAGAAGGAAATAGGCGAGCCGGGCCACA
Source organism: Pseudomonas sp. NBRC 111138 (assembly GCF_001320835.1). NCBI lineage: Bacteria > Pseudomonadati > Pseudomonadota > Gammaproteobacteria > Pseudomonadales > Pseudomonadaceae > Pseudomonas > Pseudomonas sp. NBRC 111138. Next base: position 40,448 of record NZ_BCBO01000038.1, read on the forward strand.
CCGATGAAAAACAACACGTCTCAGGCTTAGGCCGGGACCACTCCAAGCCCATGACCGAGCCTGAACAATGATCCGTGAAATCCTGAAAATGGGCGACGAGCGCCTGCTGCGTATCGCCCCGCCGGTGCCGCCGGAAATGTTCGACAGCCCGGAGTTGTGGCAACTGATCGACGATATGTTCCAGACCATGGAGCACGTGGGCGGCGTAGGCCTGGCGGCGCCGCAGATTGGCGTGGACCTGCAACTGGTGATCTTCGGTTTCGAGGCCAGCGAGCGCTACCCGGACGCGCCGCCTGTGCCGCAGACCATCTTGATCAACCCCCTGATCACACCGCTCAGCCCGGTGCAGGAAGAGGGCTATGAAGGTTGCCTGTCAGTGCCCGGCCTGCGCGGCGCCGTGAACCGTTACCAGCAGATCCGCTACGAAGGGTTCGACCCCAAAGGCGAGCCGATCGTACGTTTTGCCGACGGCTTCCATGCGCGGGTGGTGCAGCATGAGTGCGACCATTTGATCGGCCGGCTGTACCCGTCGCGGATTACCGACTTCAGCAAATTCGGGTTTATTGAAGTGATGTTCCCGGAGCTGGACCCAGCGGCTGACGAATAGCCCTTCTGACACACTCACAGTTCAACTGTGGGAGCTGGCTTGCCTGCGATAGCGGTGGGCCAGCTACCTTATTTGTAGCTGATACACCGCTATCGCAGGCAAGCCAGCTCCCACATTGGATCAGTGTTTATTCAGGACTGGGGCATTGAGCCCCATCGCAATCATCGGTTTATTGCGCTTGTAACGCACCAGCCGCTCACTCAGCGATTGCGGCAAAACCGTGTCCTGGCTGAACCCCATGCCCTGATACAACCCTTCCAGGTCCGGATGGCACAGCAACCAGACCGTCCCCTCACAACCTGCCACGGCCTCGCCAATCAGTCGCGCCGCCAGCTGCTGGCCACGATAAGTCGGCGCCACAAACACCCCCGTCAGCCACTGCCCACCCACCACCGGGCTCAAGCACAAGCCGGCCACGATCTCGCCATCTCGCACTACCCACAAACGGCCGCCCTTGAGCGCCTTCATCGACGAATTGTGGTTGCGATAAAACTTGTTCAGCAGTGGCCATAGAGGCTCGGCCAGCGGTTCGATGTGCAATGGGGGCATGGGTTCAGACAAGCGTTATCCAGGGCAGGGGATTATAAGCGCCTTCTGCCGGGCAATAGGTGGTATACCCAGTGCTACATCCCCTGTTAGTGGAGCATGCATCATGGCCAAAGGTATGGATTCAAAGAAAGCCGCGAAGAAAAAACCGGCAAAGACCGCGGATGAAAAACGCGCGGACAAGAAGACCAAAAAATCCGAAGCAGGCCTGTTCGGTCACTGAGTTACACGCTTAGAACCAAACGATCTGCAAGATTTTCCCGCCTCATTGCACAGAGCAGGAAACACCTGCTCTGAGCTGCCGATGGCCAATTACCTTGATCCGACCCACCGCCGGGAAATCGAAGCCCTGGCGACGACCTTTGTGGCAAGAACCGAGTGGCCGACCTGGCTGCTGTTGATCGGCGTGTATGCCGGCTGGTTTGCGGTGATCCTTGGCAGCCGGTGGCTGGGCGTGTGGCTGAGCATGTTGCTGCTGATTCCGCTGCTGACCCTGTGGCTATCGGTGCAGCACGAATTGCTCCACGGCCACCCGACCCGTTCGTTATGGCTGAATAAACTCCTCGGCTATGCCCCTTTCGCGGTGTGGTATCCCTACACGCTGTACCGCGACAGCCACCTGTTGCACCATAACGACCATGACCTGACCCTGCCGGGCATCGACCCGGAAAGCCGCTACCTCAATCAGCAGCAATGGAACAACAGCTCACTGTTCGAACGTGGCGTGCATTGGCTGACCAAGACCGTGCTTGGCCGCTTCCTGCTGGCTGCGCCGTTGGCGATTGGCCGGTTGGCACGTCACGAGTTTCAACGCCTGCCCCAGGTATGGCCGATGTGGCTGGCCCACGGCGCCGTCACTGTGCTGATGCTGAGTTTCATCGCCTACTACAGCGCGCTTGCGGTGTGGCACTACCTGCTGCTGGTCAGCGTGCCAGCCTTGTCCCTGGCCTCGATCCGTTCCTACTATGAGCACCGCCCCCATCCTCGGCCGGAACAGCGCACAGTGCTCAACGAAGCATCCTGGCCCTGGGCCTGGCTGTTTCTCAACAACAATCTGCACCTGGTGCACCACGATCTGCCAAAGTTGCCGTGGTACCTGCTGCCCAGGGTGTACCGTGCCCGGCGCGAGCAGTGGCTGGCGCGCAGCGGTGGTTTCCTGGTGCATGGCTACGGCCAGTTGATCAGCCGTCACGGCCTCAAGGCCATCGACAGTCCCCGGCACCCGTTTGCCTGAGATGCGACCATGAGTGAGCACTACGCCGACCTGCGCATGTACGTTGCGCCTGAGCCCATCCAGCAGGCCAATCAATACTGGCTGGCGCGCATCCTTGAGCGCTTGAAGCTGCATCGTCTTGATGCCGACCACCTCGATTTGCGCGGCCTGTGGCTGGCGCCGCAATTGCTCGTCAGCCAAACCTGCGGCTACCCGCTGATGACCCAACTGCGCGGCCAGGTGCGCATTATTGGGCGCCCCCGTTACGAGTTGGCCCATAGCAGCCACGGCGAACATTGCAGCCTGCTGTTGACCCGCGCTGACAACCCGCGTACCCGCCTGGCGCAGTTCTACCAGAGCCGCGGCGTGATCAACGGCCACGACTCCAACAGCGGCATGAACCTGCTGCGTGACTGCCTGGCGCCGTTGCAGCGCGACGGGCGTTTCTTCGCCAGCGTCGGCATCAGCGGTGCCCACCGTGAGAGCTTGCGCTGGCTGCGTGAAGGCCACGCCGACCTCGCCGCCATCGACAGCGTCACCTACGACTACCTCGCCCGATTCGCCCCCGAAGAGGTCGCGGGCCTGCGCGTCATCACCCGCAGCGCGCCGAGCCCGACTTTGCCTTACATAGGTGCGCTGGGCTTGAGCGATGCGCAGGTAGCGCAGGTTCGTGAGGCGATGAACCTGGCGTTGCAGGACCTGCCGCAGGTGGCGCAAACCCTCGGTGTGCGAGCTGTGGTTCCTGCCAGCGAAGATGACTACCAGGTGGTGCTGGATTACCAGCACAAAGCCGCCAGCATCGGCTATTCGGTACTTCAATAAGGTTATATAAAAATGCGTTTTAAATATTATTAAAGCATAAGAAGCCTTGCTAGGATTGCTTCACCGGAACACCGGACATACCGCGCAACCTACTCAGAAGGAGCCACTATGTCCGGCGCCGATAGTGCTCACAGCGACTACGTGGGCTCATTGTTTCGCATTCATTACCCTTGGCTGTGCAGCCGCTTGCACCGCTACCTCAACTCCCGTGCCCACGCCGAAGACATCGCGGTCGACGCGTTTGTCCAGCTCTTGAGTGCACCTCAGGTAGCGCCGATACGACAGCCCCGCGCATTGCTCACCACCATTGCCCAGCGCCTGGTGTACCAGGTGTGGCGCCGGCGTGACCTGGAGCGTGCCTACCTCGCTGTGCTGGATGACGATGCAGCCTGCGCCGAGGAGCGGGCGCAGGTACTCGAAGCCCTCCAAGCCATCGATCTCTCGCTCGACCGCTTGCCGGCCAAGGTCAAGACGACGTTCCTGTTGTCCCGCGTCAACGGCCTGACGTACCCCCAGATCGCTGCCGAACTGGGGATTTCCCAGCGCTCGGTCAGTGACTACGTGGCCCGCGCTGTTACCGGACTTGAATCCCACCCCGATCAAATGTGGGAGCTGGCTTGCCTGCGATAGCGGTGAGCCAGCCAACACCTCTGGCCATGTCAGGCCGCCATCGCAGGCAAGCCAGCTCCCACACTTCCTGTGCTCACTTTGAATCTGATCGAACCACCAAGAGGCAACTTATGAAAGCAATCAGACACCTGCTGGGCAGTTCGCTGCTGGCATTGGCAGTACTGGCGCAACCCACCTCGGCGGCCGAACCTTCCACGCTGCGCATCGGCTACCAGAAAAGCTCGGTCAGCATGGTGCTCGCCCGTGAGCACAAGCTCTTCGAAGCCGCACTGCCGGGCACCCAGGTGCAGTGGACCGAATTTCTCGGTGGCCCGCCGCTGATCGAAGCGCTCAACGCCGGCAGCCTGGACATCGGCAATATTGGCGATATCCCGCCGATCTTCGCCCAGGCAGCCGGGATCGACTTGCAGTATTTTGCCGTCGAGCCCAACGAGGGCAAGGCCGAAGCAGTGCTGGTGCCCAAGGCCAGTACCGTGCAGAACGTGGCCGAACTCAAGGGCAAGCGCGTGGCATTGCTCAAGGGCTCCAGTGCACACAACCTGTTCCTCAAAAGCCTGCTGCACGCCGGGTTGCAGTGGAAGGATGTGAACGTGGTGTACCTGTCGCCTTCCGACGGCCGCGCCGCGTTCGAACAAGGCAAGGTGGACGCATGGGTAGTGTGGGACCCGTACTACTCGGCCGCCGTGATCGACGGCTCGGCACGCGTGCTGCGGGACGGGCAAGGGTTGAACCCTGCGGGCAGTTTCTTCGTGGTCAACCACCCGTTTGCCAAGCAGCACCCAGAGGCCATTGCCACGATTATCCAGACGCTTGGCAAGGCGCAGCGGCTGTCGCTTGATGAGCCTGACGCGAGCATCACGCTGATGGCCGGCACCCTGGGCCTGCAACCGGCGGTGGTCAAAAGCTACTTCGAACATCGCTCGCCCGAGCCGATCCGCCCCTTGGCGGCCATCGACATTGCCAACCAGCAACGCACCGCCGACCTGTTTTTTGCCAACGGCCTGATCCCGAAAAAAGTCGATGTGCAGCAGGCTGTCTTCAAGCCCCTTGATCATCCCTGAGCAGCAATGCTGGCGGATTAGTGGCCTTGCAGAGTGCCAAGGCCTGTCTATGCTCACCCAGAACCGTTAACGACGCTTGGCCGATAAAGCGTTTCCAATGGTTATTTCCCCATGCAGGTGTACCAGAAATATCCAACGTATGAATGGAATGCGCCCTCCAGGCGCCGGGAATCTAGGGTGATCTGACCATGTTCAACCGCCAGCACAAATCCGACCTGCAAGAAATCCAGCGTTTTTCCTGTGCCCTCACCGAAGCCAACGCCAAGCTTGCCGCCATCAGTCGCTCCATGGCGATGATCGAGTTCGACCGCACGGGAGTGATCCTGAATGCCAACGAACGCTTTTGCCAAACCATGGGCTACAGCGTCGAGGAGATCCGTGGCAAACATCACCGCCTGTTTTGCGAGGAGGTGTATACCCACACCGATGCCTACCACCAGTTGTGGCGCGATCTGGCGCGAGGCGAGGCGCTCAGCGGCACCTTCATGCGCCTTAACAAGCGCGGTGAGCAAGTGTGGCTGGAAGCCAGCTATTTGCCGGTGCTGGACAGCGACCATCAGGTACGCAGTGTGATCAAGGTGGCGGCGGATATTTCCGCACGGGTCCATCACGAACACGAAAACCAAAGTCTGATCGACGCCATCAGCCGTTCCATGGCGGTAATCGAATTCACTCCCCAGGGCCAGATCCTCAATGCCAACGACAACTTCCTGCGCACGGTGCAGTACACGCGCGAAGAAATCATCGGCCAGCATCACAGCATGTTTTGCCACCGCAGCGAAGTCGAGTCCCCGGCGTATAAAGCGTTCTGGGTTTCACTCAATCGCGGTGAATTTCACTCCCACCGCTTCGAACGTAAAAACAAATACGGCAAGACCCTGTTTCTGGAAGCCTCTTACAACCCCATTTTCGACACCCATGGGCGCTTGTACAAAGTGGTGAAGTTCGCCAGCGATATCACCGAGCAAGTCAGCACCCTGCGCACGGCCGCCGACTCGGCCCACGCCACTTCGGTACAGAACGATGCCTGCGCCCGCAAGGGCTCGCAGGTAGTGCAGCAAACGGTGCAGATCATTGAAGCCATGTCCCACGACCTTAACCAGGCGGCGCAGAGCATCGATGCGGTGAGCAAACAGTCGGACATCATCGGCGCCATCGTGCAAACCATCCGCAGCATTGCCGAACAAACCAACATGCTGGCCCTGAATGCGGCGATTGAAGCCGCGCGTGCGGGCGAGCACGGGCGTGGGTTCGCGGTGGTCGCCGATGAAGTGCGCAGCCTTGCCGCTCGCACCAGCCAGGCCACCGTTGAGATCGTGGACGTGGTGCGCAAGAACCATGACCTGTCGTTGAGCGCCGTGTCGAGCATGCAGTCGAGCTTGAGCCGTACGGGCCTGGGCGTGGAGTTGGCGAACGAGGCGGGGCAGGTGATCCTGGAGATCCAGGAAGGGTCACGGCATGTGGTAGATGCGATCAGTCAGTTCAATTCGACGCTGCAATTGCAATAGCGCAGCCGCCGCTCTATGTGGGAGCAGGCTTGCCTGCGATAGCATCACCTCGGTCCTGCAGATCCACCGAGTTGTTTGCATCGCAGGCAAGCCAGCTCGCACCTGTTTAGATCGCGGCCAAGGTTTCTTTAAGTGTCTGGGCTGGCGAAGCAGTAGCCTTCGCCGCCACCTGCTGCTGTTGCTGCTCTTTCAAGCGCTCGGCCACTTGTTTGGCGATGGCGTCTTGTTTGTCCTGGGGCATCGCCTGCACTTGTTCTTCGGTCAGCCCTTGTTCCTTGAGTAACTGTTCACGAATACGTTCGGCTGGGGTCTTGCTCATGTATTCGGTGAACTCGGTACGTGCCCCATTAGTTGTGGCCTGTAACTGCACGCGGGTCTTGGCGAAGGCTTCGTCGATGCGATCGCTGGCCTTGTCCAATTCCCTCTGCGCGGCGGGCACTGTCACGCTGTGTTGCGCAGCCTGCAGGGCGCCGCTGTACAGCGCACTGGCGGCGGCGTTGGCGGGGTCCATGTCGGGTCGCGTGATCTGTTGCACGTTCGACGCCGCTTGAGTGTTGTTAACCAGCATGATCGTTCACCTATGAAAACAGACGGTGCGACAGCTGGAGCAAATACTGTGCCGGTTGCCAGACCCCAGTGTTTACTGGGGCTGGCGTCGTCGACGCGGCAAGCCTTCTCCTTGTGCGGCCAACCGTTGCCGTCAGTGAGCGATGTTCTCCAGGGCCAGGTTGCGCGTGCGCGGCCCAAACCAACTGATGGTAATCATCACGATCAACATGCTGCTGGCAATAAACGCCAACACGCCCGGCGTGCCCAGGTGTTCGAGGATAAAACCGATCAATAGGCTGCTGAACACCGTGGATAAACGGCTGAACGAATAGCAGAACCCGACCGCTCGCGCACGGATATTGGTGGGGAACAATTCGCTCTGGTACGAGTGATAACTGAAGCTCAGCCACGCATTGCAGAAGGTGATCATCACCCCGCAGAAAATCAGCCCTAACGCTGTGGTTTGCAGGGCAAACAGGCTGCCGAAGATCACCGCACCCATGGCTGAGCCGACGATCTGCCATTTGTTCTCAAAGCGGTTGGCCACCTTGACGAACAACAGCGGGCCCAGCGGGTAGGCGAGGGTGATGATGAAGGCGTAGAGCAGGCTGTGGGTCACGCTGACACCCTGGCCCGAGAGCAAGGCCGGCAGCCAGTTGCCAAAGCCGAAGAAACCGATGGCCTGGAATACATGAAACACGATCAGCATCAAGGCGCGGCGACGGTAGGGCGGCTGCCAGATATCGGCGAAACGGCCAGTGCCCTGCACGCTGATCGCTTCGGGTTCCGGTTCGTCCAGCGGCTTGCCTTGGTCCTTTCGGCAGCGTGCCTCCAGGTTTTTCAGGATCGTGTCGGCCTCTTCGAAGCGTCCCTTTTGTGCAAGCCAGCGCGGTGACTCCGGCAGGCGCTTGCGCAGTTGCCAGATAAACAATGCAAACACTGCACTGCTCAACACCACCCAGCGCCACCCGGCGATACCGAACGGCGCCTGTGGCACCAGCCACCACGACATCAACGCCACGGCCGGTACGGACAGAAACTGGATAAAAAACGCAAAGGCAAACGCCGAACTGCGCATACGTTTGGGCACCAGTTCCGAGAGGTAGGCGTCGATGGTCACCAGTTCGATGCCAAGGCCAATGCCCACCAGAAAGCGCATGCAGATGATGCCCAAGGCCGAGGTTTGAATGCCCATCAACACCGTGGCCACCGTGTACCAGACCAACGCAAAGGTGAAAATCGCGCGTCGCCCGAAGCGGTCAGCGATGGGGCTGAGCAGGCTGGCGCCGAGGAACAGGCCGAGGAACGTGGCCGAGGCGAAAGCGGCTTGGTCCGAGAAACCGAAAACACCTTCGCTGCCGGTATGAAAAATCCCGTCGCTGATCAGGCCAGGGCTGATATAGGCGGTTTGGAACAGGTCATACAGCTCGAAAAAACCGCCGATGGAGAGCAACGCCACCAGGCGCCAAATAGTGGCGACGGCGGGCAGGCGGTCGATGCGGGCGCTGATGTGGGCGGCGCGGGTGGGGTCTGAGACGCAGGCGGCGAGTGGGGGCATGAATAACCTTCAGTTGGGCGAGTTGGAAGCTTCGAGCTTTAAGCCAAACCGCTATTGGGCTTGGGGCTTAACGTGCACAACTGCTTCTCTAATTGTGGCCGTCGAGCGCGAACGTCTTGAAGCCGGCGTGCTGGCTGAGGCGTTGGTAATACGCCGCGATGGCGGGGTAGGGTGGCCGCTCCATGGGTGTCATCTGCCACCGATGTACCGAAAGGCCTATCAAGATGTCAGCGAGGGTGAACTCTTCGCCGGCCACGTAGGCGCCGGTCTTGGTCAACTGTTGTTCTAGCAAGGCCATCTTGTCATTCCAGGCCTGCACACCCGCCTGGATGCGTTGCGGGTCCTGATAGTCCGGGTTTTGACGCACCAGTGCGTGGAACGCATAGCCCCACGAAGGGTTGAGTTCGGTGGCTTGCCAGTCCATCCACTGTTCGACCCGTGCACGCAAGGCGGGCTCAACGGGTAGCAAGTCATGGCGCTGGTAGAGGCCGACAAGGTAGCGGCAGATGGTATTGGACTCCCACAGCACGCCATGGTCGTCGATCAGCACTGGCACCTGGGCGTTGGGGTTCAAGGCGAGGAAATCGGGGGATTGGGTAGGCTTGAAACCGATGCCCCAGTCTTCGCGCACGTAGTCGATGCCCAACTCCTGGCAGGTCCACAGTACTTTTCGCACGTTGATTGAAGAGGTACGACCCAAGATTTTCAGTGAATGGCCCATGGTGCTTCCCTGGCATCTAAGAGAGTGACCAATCTAGCAGGGGCCGGGCACGGCGGCGAGGGTGTGAAGCGGGCACGGCCGAAAATGTGGGAGCTGGCTTGCCTGCGAAAGCGTTGGTTCAGTTGAAGATGCGTTGACTGACCCACCGCCTTCGCGAGCAAGCCCGCTCCCACAGGGGATCTGTGCCAGGCGCTGATTCTGTGGACACTACATGGCCAGCTCTCACATTGATTGCGTTCGGCTCGACGCTCAGGTGCTCTCGCGCACCTGCAACTCAAACCCCATATCCACCACTGGCTTGGCCACCTTGTTGCCCGCCATGATCGTCAGCAGATGCTCTGCTGCCCGACGCCCGATGGCTTCCCGTGGCGTGCTGATGCTGCTCAGGCGCGGCACCATGAATGACGAGGCGGGTAGGTCGTTGAAGCCCAGCACCGCCACACGTTCAGGCACCTTGATGCCATGGCGCAGGGCTTCGAGCAGGGCGCCCTGGGCCAGGTCGTCGTTGCCGAAGAAGATCGCGTCCACATCCGGGTGGGCGGCCAGCAGTTGCAAAAACAGTTCGCCTCCCAGGCCCACGGAGGACGGGCGTGGCGTCAGCAGCTCCAGCGCCGGATCGTACATGCCGGCCTGTTGCAAGGCGCGGCGAAAGCCTTCGCCACGCAGCAAGGTGCGTTGGTCCAGTTGTGCGCCGATATAGGCCAGGCGCTTGCGCCCCCGGGACAGCAAGTGCGCCGCCGCGGTCTCGCCGGCGGCCAGTTGCGAGAAGCCCACACAGTTCACCCCGGCATTGGGGTCCAGATCCATCATGTACACACAGGGCACATTGCTGGCCTCGACCATTCGTCGCGCGCTTTCGGTGCGGTCAAAACCGGTCAGCAACAAACCCCGTGGCTGGTAGGCCATGTAGTTGCGCAGCAGGTCTTCTTCTTCATCGCGCGAATAATGGGAGTTGCCGATCAGTACTTCAAAGCCCTTGGGCCGCAGTACCTGATGGATAGCTTCGAGGGTTTCGATAAACAGCAGGTTGGACAGTGACGGCACCAGCACCACCACCGAATGGCTCTGCGCCGAGGCCAGGGCGCGGGCGGCGGGGTTGACCACGTAGCTCAGTTCGGCGGCGGCCTGTTGCACTTTTTCCACCAGTTCGGTGGCCACGGTGCTGATGCCGCGCAGGGCACGGGAGGCGGTGATCGGGCTGACGCCGGCCAGGCGCGCAACTTCATTGAGGGTAGGGCGGCCCGTCGTGCGGGTATTTTTATCGTTCTTGGAGGTCATCAGGCGGCTTGCCAAACAAAAATCGAGGCACTAAGGTAGCGCTGTCTCCAAAGAGCTGCAAATTCTTGGATAAAGGGTTGCCTGATCCTGTCCAGCTCTTGAAGTCAATCTGTTGGAACGGATGCACGCGTCACTCCATAAAAATGACAAGTCGGCGCGGGAAAAGCCTGTTTTTGCACTAGCCTTACGCTATGCAAAGGTAGCGCTATCTGCGTCCTGAGGTGTTTCATGAGTCAACCTGTTACCGCCCTGGTCATCATGGGTGTTTCCGGCTGTGGCAAGTCCAGCGTCAGCCAAGCCCTGTGCGCCCTTAACGGCGCCACTGCCATTGAAGGCGACAGCTTTCACCCTGCCGCGAACATCGAAAAGATGAGCGCCGGCCACCCCCTCAACGACGACGACCGCGCCGGCTGGCTCGATATCCTGTGCGATGAACTGCGTCGCGCGTTGAAAGCGGGCGAGCATCCTGTACTGACCTGTTCGGCCCTGAAGAAAAAATACCGTGACCACCTGCGCGAAGCTGCGCCGGGCCTGGGTTTTGTCTTCCTGGAGCTGACCCGTGAAGTCGCCGCTGACCGCGTGTCTCACCGCCCCGGCCATTTCATGCCGGCGAGCCTGATCGACAGCCAGTTCGCCACACTTGAATCGCCCAAGGGCGAGCCGCTGACCCTGGCCTTGAACGCCAGTGAAGACAGCGTCGAGGAACTGGCCGCGCAGACCCATACTTGGTGGCGCAAGCACGGCTTTGAACCTACTCATTAATTTTTTGCCGGAAAAGATAGCGCTATCCCCGGCAGGAAGTTCAACACCCGCTTTAATAACAACAACAAACAGGAGAGACCCCCCATGTTTGGCATGTCCCACGAGTCTTACCTGCTGCTAGATGCAGTAGTCACTATCATCGGGTTGATCGTACTGATCACCAAGTTCAAGGTGCACCCATTCATTGCACTGATCATCGCGGCCGGTTTCCTCGGCCTGACCTCGGGCATGCCCGTGGACAAGATCATCAAGGCGTTCCAGGACGGTTTCGGCGGGGTGCTCGGCTTTGTCGGCATCATCCTCGCGCTGGGCACGATGCTCGGCAAGATGATGGCCGAGTCCGGCGGTGCCGATCAGATCGCCCAGACCCTGATCCGCGCCTTCGGCAAAGAGAAGGTCCAGTGGGCCATGATGTTCGCCGCGTTCCTGGTGGGCATCCCGCTGTTCTTCGAAATCGGCTTTGTTTTGCTGATCCCGCTGGTGTTTATCGTCGCCCGGCGTACCGGCGTGTCGTTGATCAAGATCGGTATCCCGCTGCTCGCTGGCCTCTCGGCGGTGCACGGCCTGGTGCCACCGCACCCGGGCCCGCTGCTGGCCATCGGCGTGTTCGGTGCCGATATCGGCAAGACCATCCTGTACGGCCTGATCGTCGCACTGCCGACCGCCATCATCGCCGGCCCGATCTTCGGTACGTTCATCGCCAAGTACATCCCGGGCAACCCGTCCCAGGAACTGGTGGACCAACTGGCCCGCGAAACCGATAACAAGTCGCTGCCAAGCTTCAGCATCACCCTGGTCACCGTGCTGCTGCCGGTGTTCCTGATGCTGCTCAAAACCTTTGCCGACATCGCGTTCGCCGAAGGCAACGTGGTACGCAACTGGATGGACATGATCGGCCACCCGATCACCGCACTGTTGCTGGCTTTGCTGTTATCGCTGTACACCTTTGGCCATCGTCAGGGCATCCACTCCAAGCAGATCCTCAAGCTGCTCGACGCCAGCCTTGCGCCAACCGCCGCGATCATCCTGATCATCGGTGCCGGTGGTGGCTTCAAGCAGATGCTGGTGACCAGCGGCGTGGGCGACGTGATCGGCCATATGGCGGTGAACGCGCAGATCAACCCGATCCTGCTGGCGTGGCTGGTGGCGGCGGTGATTCGGATTGCCACCGGTTCAGCGACGGTCGCGACCATTACCGGCGCGGGCATTGTGGTGCCAGTGGTGGGGATGATCCCTGGCGTCAACCGCGAGTTGCTGGTACTGGCGACGGGCGCGGGTTCGTTGATCCTGTCTCACGTCAACGATGCGGGGTTCTGGCTGGTCAAGCAGTACTTCAACATGACCGTGGCCGAGACGTTCAAGACCTGGACGGCGATGGAGACCATTCTGTCGATCGTGGCGCTGATCTTCATCATGTTGCTGTCGTTGGTGGTGTAAGCCACACCCCAAAGCAAGAGTGGGAACTGATCAAATGTGGGAGCTGGCTTGCCTGCGATAGCGGTAGTGAATCCAACACTGCCATCGCAGGCAAGCCAGCTCCCACATTGATTGGGTTTCTTCAGGTAGATCAGGTCAGGCTTTGCTGACCAAGGCATCCGCCCTGAACATCCCGCGAATCCCACGCACGGCCTGGCGAATCCGGTCCTGGTTTTCGATCAGCGCAAAGCGCACATGATCGTCGCCATACTCACCAAAGCCGATCCCCGGCGACACACACACCTTCGCTTCCAATAGCAGTTTCTTGGCAAACTCCAGCGAGCCCATGGCCGCGTACTGCTCGGGAATCTTGGCCCAGACGTACATCGACGCCTTCGGATTCTCCACCATCCAGCCCAGTTCATGCAGGCCCTTGACCAGCACATTGCGACGCTGGCGGTACTGCTCGGCGATGTCCTTCACGCACTGTTGGTCGCCTTCCAGCGCCGCAATCGCCGCCACTTGCAGCGGGGTGAAGGTGCCGTAGTCGTGGTAGCTCTTGATGCGTGCCAGGGCGTTGACCAGTTCAGGGTTGCCCACCATGAAGCCGATGCGCCAACCGGCCATGTTGTAGCTCTTGGACAGGGTGAAAAACTCCACCGCAATGTCCTTGGCGCCGGGCACTTGCATGATCGAGGGGGCTTTCCAGCCGTCGTAGACGATGTCGGCGTAGGCCAGGTCGTGCACCACCAGCACGTCGTACTGCTTGGCCAGGGCGATCACCCGTTCGAAGAAGTCCAGTTCCACACACTGCGCGGTTGGGTTGGACGGGAAGCCGAGGATCATCATCTTCGGCTTGGGGATCGAGCCGCGAATCGCGCGTTCCAGCTCTGCGAAGAAATCCACGCCCGGTATCAGCGGCACCGAACGTACCTGGGCGCCGGCAATCACTGCGCCGTAGATATGAATCGGGTAGCTGGGGTTGGGCACCAGCACGGTATCGCCCTGGTCCAGGGTGGCCAGCATCAAGTGCGCCAGGCCTTCCTTGGAACCGATGGTCACGATAGCTTCGGACTCCGGGTCGATTTCCACCGCGTAACGGTCCTTGTACCAACGCGAAATCGCCCGGCGCAAGCGCGGAATGCCTTTGGAGGTGGAGTAGCCGTGGGTGTCTTCACGCTGGGCGACGGTGACCATTTTCTCCACGATATGAGGAGGCGTGGCGCCGTCAGGATTACCCATGCTCAAGTCGATGATGTCTTCGCCGCGCCGACGCGCAGCCATCTTCAGCTCGGCAGTGATATTGAAAACATACGGGGGGAGTCGATCTATGCGCGCAAAGCGGCGCGGCGAACCTTGGTCTGCCATTGTTGCCTCGAGGTACGTAAGCGCCCGGAACCGTCCGAGCGACGTCGGCCACTGCGGTGGCCTGCGGGGCAGACAATAAGGGCGATGATGGCCAGTTGTCCAGATGCGTAGGAAATTTTTCTACATGGAGTACAACGCGGATATGCCCCTATACTCGATGCGGGTTTGTTCCCTCATAAGAAGGAGACTGTTCGTATGGATCAGCAGACAAAAAAACCGTTGGAGTCACGCCTGGAAGCCGGTAAGGCCCTGGTGATCGCCGGGGTACAAGGGCGATATTCGAAGGCCACCGTTGGCGATATCCCACGGCTGTGGGAGTTGTTCGATACCTGTATCAAGGACATCAAGAAGCGCGTCGGCGGTGTGACCTACGGGGTGTGCCATAACCCGCATCACGGCGAATTCGATTACCTGGCAGGTGTTGAAGTCCCGGCCAAGAAGGACGTGCCGAGCAATTTCGAGGTGATCGAAATTCCGCCACTCAACTATGCCGTGTTCCCCCACTACGGGCCGGTGCAGGCGCTTGAGCAAACCTACGAGCGCATCATGTTCGAATGGCTGCCGCACTCGGGCTACAAGGTCATGGGCGCGGATTTCGAGCGCTATAGCGCGGACTTCGATGCCAGGAAGGGCACGGGGACGGTGGAAATCTGGCTGCCGATCGGGGAGCGGGGCTGACACTGCACCCGATGTCACGTAAACACGACATGCACGCTTAAAAGTCATGTTTACGTGACATTGCCGCTATGGATTAAACCTGAAACTCAACCGACGCTCATACCCTACACGACCCTTGTACGCCTCACCGCGATCCACCCATCCCGCCCCCAGATACAACCCCATTGCCGCCAGGTTGTGGGCATCCACCGACAACTCCAACCCCTTGATCTGCGGCCAGGCCTCGCGCGCCACGGCGGGCAACGCCTGCAAACACATCTTGCCGTATCCACGCCCCTGCTGATGCCGGTCTACCTGTAGCGCGTGGAGTGTGGCGCTGTGTTCATCGGCCCAATGAGGCAGGCACGGTGGTCGCTTGAGCAGCAGGAACGCCACGGGAAGGTCGTCGACCAACAGCGCGAAGCCCTTGACCCCAGGGCTCGGGTTGGCCAGCAGGGTATTGAGGGCGCAATACATATCACCGCAAAACGGCAGTTGTTCAGGGTGAACTTCGATGGCGCCGACTTGCTGTTGTTGCACAGCGTTCAGCGCCTCGTAAGCAACGAGGCGGGTTGGCATGGGACTATCCGAACGGCTGCAAGAGAAGTGGCAGTTTATCGGGTTTGAGCCACAGGAAATTATTTTTCAGGGGGATGTCGATTTCCCTCGGGGCCATTCGACTAAGGGTGTCTTCCGTGATTTTCCACCCCAAGGAGTCATCGCCATGAGCACTGCAATCAAGAGCCTGATCGAGCAATGGAAACACGCCGTTGTCAGTCGCGATATCGACCAGATTGTCAGCTTTTACGCCGACGATATCGTCTCGTTCGACGCCGTAACCGCTCTGCAATTCAAGGGCAAGGCGGCCTACCGCGCGCATTGGGAGGCGTGCATGGAGCACTGCCCCGGCCCCGGCATCTTCGAGTTTCATGAATTGCATGTCGTCGAAGCGCCAGACAGCGCATTTGCCCACTGGCTGGCCCACTGCGGCGGTGCCGGGCCGGACGGTGAGGTGAAGGCTTGCTGGATGCGTGTCACCGCCGGCTACCAGCGCATCGATGGTCAATGGAAGGTGGTGCACGAGCACTGGTCGGCGCCGTTTGATATGCAAAGCGGCACGGCGTTGTTCGACCTGAAACCTTGAGCACCGCGAACTATAGTCAGTAGTCCGAAAACGGAGAACGCCATGAAATACCTGTGCCTGATCTACAGCGATGAACAGGTGTTGCACACTTCGCCCGACAGCCCCCATGACTCGGAATGTCTGGCCTACGCCGAGGCCGTCCAGGCCAGCGGGCGCATGCTGGCCGCCGAGCCGCTGGAGTCGGTGACCACCGCCACCACCGTGCGCATGCGCAACGGCAAGCTGTCGATCACCGACGGGCCGTTTGCCGAAACCAAGGAGCAGCTCGCCGGGTTCTACCTGATCGACGCCAAGGACCTCAATGAAGCGCTCCAGGTGGCTGGCGGCATTCCGGCGGCCCGGGTCGGCAGTGTGGAAGTGCGCCCCGTGCGCCAATTGAATCTCTCAACACAATAATCAAAAGACGTGAGGAGGTTTCCCGTGAACACTCAACCCGCCCAATTTGAACTGTCCATCAGCCGCTTGATCGATGCGCCGCGCCGCCGGGTGTTTCGCGCCTGGACTGAGCCAACCCTGCTGCAACAATGGTGGGGCCCCCACGGCATGACCACCCCTGAATGCGAGATGAACCTGTGGGTCGGCGGCTTGTTCCGCACCTTGATGCGTGCGCCCGATGGCAGCGAGTTCCCGACCCAGGGCGTGTTCCTGGAAATCGATGCGCCCAACCGCCTGGTGTTTACCGACGCGTTCATGCCGGGTTGGGTGCCTTCGGGCAAGCCGTTCATGAGCGCCGAAGTCACCTTTGAGGAGGTCGGCGAAAAGACGCTCTATACCGCCCGCGCCATGCACTGGAGTGCCGAGGACAAGCAGGCCCACGAAGCCATGGGCTTTCATGACGGCTGGGGCCAGAGCCTGGACCGCCTGGTGAAGTTGGTGACCGAGGACATGGTCGATTGACCCAGCAGATCGACGCTATTTACCGCCGCGAATCACGCCGCGTGCTCGCGACGTTGATTCGTGTGCTGGGTGATTTCGACTTGGCCGAGGAGGCGCTGCACGAAGCATTTTTCGTCGCCCTGCAGCGCTGGCCCGAGGATGGCGTGCCGGATAATCCACGGGCGTGGCTGGTGTCCACCGGTCGCTTCAAAGCCATCGACCGCCTGCGTCGGCAGTCGCGTTTTACCCCGTTATTGGAAGAGCAGGCCGAGGCGTTGGAGGCCGCGCCTTGGACTGATGAAGACGTGGAAGACGACCGCCTGCGCCTGATGTTCACTTGCTGCCACCCAGCGTTGGCAGCCGATGCCCAGGTTGCGCTGACCTTGCGCGAGATCTGCGACCTGAGCACCGAGGCCATCGCTCACGCTTTTCTAGCCACGCCCACCACCATTGCCCAACGCATCGTGCGCGCCAAGGGCAAGATCCGTGAGGCGAGAATTCCCTATCAAGTGCCGTCCCGCGCCGAATTGCCCGAACGATTGGACAGTGTGCTGCGGGTGATTTACCTGGTGTTCAACGAGGGCTATTCGGCCTCAGCGGGTGCCGACCTCACCCGTGAGGACCTGACCTTGGAGGCCATTCGCCTGGGGCGTTTGCTGCTGGAGTTGCTGCCCGAGCCGGAAGTCATGGGCTTGCTGGCGTTAATGTTGCTGCACGAGTCGCGTCGGCCTGCCCGCACTTCTGCCAGCGGCGAACTGGTGCTGTTGGACGCTCAGGATCGTACGCTTTGGGACAGGGCCTTGATCGCTGAAGGCTGCGCATTGGTGGAGCAGGCGCTGATTACCCCGCGCTTTGGGCCGTATTGCTTGCAGGCTGCGATTGCCGCCGTGCACGCCGAGGCGCCCAGCGCAGGGGAAACCGATTGGCGGCAGATTGTCGGGCTCTACGATGTATTGCTCAGGTCTGTGCCGTCGCCGGTGATCGAGTTGAACCGTGCGGTAGCGGTGGCGATGGAGCAGGGGCCGTTGGCGGGGTTGGTGCTGGTAGACAATCTTTTGCAGCGCGGTGAGTTGCAGGACTACCACTTGGCGCATTCGGCGCGTGGGGAGTTTTGCCGGCAGTTGGGGCGGTTTGACGAAGCCCGCAGCGCGTACGAAAAAGCGCTGTCGCTGACGCAACAGGCGCCAGAAAAACGCTTCATCACGCGGCGTCTCGCCGAACTCAATTCCTCCAGGCAGTGACGATCCAAATGTAGGAGCGAGCTTGCTCGCGAAAAACTCACAGACGCCACGTTTCTTCAGGAAGCACGCGTTATCGTTGACGTTCTTCGCGAGCAAGCTCGCTCCTACAGGCTCATTCCAGCATCTTGCCCAGCAACCAGCTCCCCGCAGGCCCCGGCGGCTGGTGCCGGGACCACAGCGCATCCACCGCCACCGAACGCGGCCAACTGCGCACCTTGAGTTCAACCAACTGGTTGCCGCCAAAGCGCTCCACCAGCCAGCGTGGAATCGGTGCCCAGCCAAACCCCAGCTGTGCCATCTCCATCAGCATCAGGTAACTCGGCGCCGACCATACTCGCTGCGTGCCGCGGTTTTCATTGGGGCTGATGATGCTCGCCAAACGCAACTCCCGGTGTTGTTGCAAGGTGTGCGGGTGAACCTTGTCCAGGGTCGCCAATGGGTGTCCAGGCGAGACAAACAGCGCGATCTCCGTGCGCTCCTCCACCGTGGAGAAGGAAAGGTCCGGCGGGTAGGCTTCTTGTTTCTCGATAAACGCGATCTGCGCCCGGCCACTTTGCACCAGTGCGATCAAGTCTTCGCATTCCGCGATCAGGCATTCCAGCTCAAGGTCCGGGTAGCGTTGCTCGAAGGCCGTGAGGGCGACCTCGAATCGATCGGATTGGTAAGTATCGGACATGGCGAGACTCAACTTCGGCTCCAGGCCTTGCGATAACTGACTGGCTGCCAGCTCCAGGCGGCTACTGGCTTCCAGCACTTGCTCAGCCCTTTGCAGCAACACTTGCCCCGCCGGCGTGAGGGTCGGCTTGCGGCTGCTGCGGTCAAACAGCAACACGTTCAGGTCAATCTCAAGGCTGGCCACTGCCGCGCTCACGGTGGACTGGCTTTTGCCCAGCTTGCGCGCCGCCGCGGAAAACGAGCCTTGGGTGGCAGCCTGGACAAACGCCTGAAGCACTTCATGGGAGGCCATGACTATCGCCTTGATCGATGGTTATTGGTTATGAAGTATCGATACAAAGCCTGATCATGGCAACCATCGTCACTCACGGAGCCGGGTCATGACCCCTACCAAATCCTTTACTGAACGCGTGTTTCAAGCCCTTGGTTTCGAAGGGCTGGCCTTATTGATTTGCACGCCGCTGTTGGTGTGGATCACCGGCCGGCCGGCGCTGGAAATGGGCGCAGTGACCCTGGGCATCAGCCTGTTGGCACTGAGCTGGAACGTGGTGTTCAACAGCCTGTTCGACCGCCTTAAAACCCGCCTGCAACTGGCCAACGGTGGTTGGACCCGTGTGCTGCACGCGCTGTTGTTTGAAGGCGGCCTGATTCTCTTGGCAGTGCCGTTGATTGCCGCCTTGATGAAGATCAGCCTGCTGGAAGCCTTCATCCTCGACATTGGCGTGTTGCTGTTCTTCCTGCCGTACACCTACGTGTACCACTGGGGTTATGACGTGCTGCGTGAGAAATTCGCCGGTAAAACCCCAGTTACCCCGTAGGCGTGCGTCGCTCATAGGAACATCCCGCCCGATGCCTCGATCCGCTGGCCGGTGATCCAATGACTGCCATCGGCCAGCAAGGTCGAAATCGCCCCGCCAATATCGTCCGGCAAGCCAGCGCGGCCCAGGGCGGTGTTATTGGCAACCATCGCATTCACATCGGTGTTATCGCGTACCGCGCCGCCGCCGAAGTCAGTGGCAATCGCGCCCGGTGCCAGGGTGTTCACGGTAATACCCCGTGGGCCCAGCTCTTTAGCCTGGTAGCGCGACAAGACTTCCACCGCGCCTTTCATGGACGCGTAAGCGGCATAACCCGGCAGGCTGAAGCGCGCCAGGCCGCTGGAGACATTGATAATGCGCCCGCCATCGCTGATCAGCGGCAGCAGTTTTTGCGTGAGGAAAAACGGTGCCTTCACATGGATCGCCACCAACTGGTCGAACTGGGCTTCGGTGGTTTCGGCAAAGCTTGCGTAGGTGCCAACCCCGGCGTTGTTGATCAGGAAGTTGAAATGTTCCTGGGCGAACACATCCTTGAGCAGGGTGCCGATCTGCCCAACGAATGCATCGAAGGTTGCGCTCTGGCTGACGTCCAATTGCAGCATGGCGGCGCGACCGCCCAAGGCCTCTACCTGGGCAACCACGGCTTGGGCTTCGGCCGCTGCGCTGTGGTAAGTGCCGATGATGTCGATGCCTTGCGCAGCCAGGTGCAGGGCGGCGCTTTTGCCCAGGCCACGACTGGCGCCGGTGATGAGTGCGATTTTACGGGTCATGGTGCAGTCCTCAGTGGGGGTCAGTGGGAGTGAGTGTATTTGTCCGCCTATAACGTGATAAACAGTGCTATAGCGGAATCACTGGCCGGATAAGGCGAACAATCCATGAACAAGCTAGAGCTGCTGCGCACCTTCGTACGGGTGACCGAATTGTCGAGTTTCACCCAGGCCGGTGAAAGCCTCGGCCTGCCGCGCTCCACCGTGTCCGAGCATGTGCAGGCCCTGGAAGAGCTGCTCGGTGCGCGACTGTTGCAACGCACCACGCGCAAGGTGCAGGCGACCCAGGATGGCCGTGTGTTGTATGAACGCAGCAAGGACCTGCTGGCGCATATGGAAGAGCTCGAGGGCCTGTTTCGCCAGGATGAGACCCAACTGGCCGGGCGCATTCGAGTAGACATGCCTAACGTCATGGCACGCAGCGTGATCTTGCCGAACCTGCCCACCTTCATGGCGCGCCATCCTCTGATCGACATGGAGATCAGCGGTTCGGACCGCCAGGTGGACCTGATCGCCGAAGGTTTTGATTGCGTGGTGCGCGTCGGCGCCCAGCCCGATCAAACCGTGGTAGCGCGGCGGGTGTGCAGCATGCCGATGGTCAACTGCGCGAGCGCGGCGTACCTGCAACGGTATGGCGTGCCCGAAACCCTGGCAGACCTGGCGCATCACCAGTTGGTGCATTATGTGCGGCCGCTGGGCGCACGCTCGGCCGGGTTCGAATACATGGTGGGCAACAAGGTGCAGCGGCTGCCGATGGCAGGCCGGGTGACGGTCAACAGCACCGACGCCTATCAATCGGCGTGCCTGGGCGGGTTTGGCATCACCCAGGTGCCGCAGCTCGGGATACGCGACTTATTGGCCAGCGGCGAGTTGGTGGCGGTGCTGCCCGACTACCAAGCGCCGCCCTTGGATGTGTCGTTGCTGTACGCCGGCCAGCGGCATCTGCCGTTGCGAGTGCGGCTGTTCATGGACTGGTTGACCGCCACCCTGCAAGCTCATCTTTAACGGCGTGCCGACAACTGCTGGGGCGCCAGAAACGCGTCGTGGAAGTAATCCCGGAACGCTTGCATCGCTGGGGTAAACGCGCGCTCGCGGTGCCAGGCCAGGCCGACGCTCATGGGTGTGACCGGGTCGGTCACGGTCAGGGTTTCGATGCGTTTGCCTTCCAGGGACCAGGGCCGGTGCACCAGGTCTGACAGGATCGCCACGCCGCTGCCGTTGGCAACCATGCTGCGCACCGCCTCCACTGAGCTGGTGCGCAGCCGCACCTTGGGCGTTTGCCCGGCCTGTTCCCAGTAGCGCATGGCGCTGTGTTCGGCTTCGTCGACGGTGAGCAAAATGTAGGGTTCCTGGGCCACGTCGGCCAGGCTCACGGCTCCGCGTTCGCACAACGGGTGATGGCTGGGCAGCCACAAGCGGCGCTCGGAGTTGAACAGAATTTCCGAGACGATATCCGCGTGGGTAAGGTTGGCGGTCAGCACCACGGCCATGTCGAACTGGCCGTCGAGCAGGCCCTGTTCGATGGCCTGGCGCTCCTGTTCGAACACCTCGATGGTTACGTCCGGATGCCAATGCTCCATGCGCTGTAAATGGTGCGGCAGGAAATAACCCAGCACGGTGTAACTGGCCGCCACCCGCAGCACGCCGCTGGCGCGGTAGTCCGGCAACGGGCTGTTGAGGGCGTCCTCCACGCTGCGCACAATCACATAGGCACGGTTGAGAAAATGCCGCCCGGCGTCGGTGAGGTTCATGCCTTGGGCCGAGCGCACGAACAACTGCACGCCGAGCATGGCTTCCAGCTCCTTGATCGCCGTGGTCACCGCCGATTGGGAAATATTCAAGTGAATCGCCGCCTGGGATATCTGGCCGATCTCGGCGGTGGCGACGAAGTAGCGAACCTGGCGCAAGGTTAAAGACATATCGCACTCTGCTTATTGATCGTTCCCATGCTCTGCGTGGGAATACCTCTTGTGGCGCTCCGCGTCCCGGTCTCAAGTGCGGACGCAAAGCGTCCATGGCTGCATTCCCACGCAGAGCGTGGGAACGATCTGGGGTCGAGGATAAAAAGCTATCTGATTTTCAGAAGATGGGCCATCTGATAATAGATCTTCCCAAGGGGTCAAGCCCCGGCCTACTTTGCGGGCATCACCTTTGGCGGAGCGACCCTGATGCAGGCAGTGGATTTCAATTCAGACATGGGCGAAAGCTTTGGCCCCTGGACCATCGGCGACGGCGTCGACGCAGAGCTGATGGGCTATATCAGCTCGGCCAATATCGCCACCGGCTTTCACGCTGGCGATCCGGGCACCATGCGCCGCACCGTCGAGCGCGCCAAGCAACTGGGTGTGGCCATCGGCGCGCACCCAGGCTTTCGTGACCTGGTGGGTTTCGGTCGCCGGCATATCAACGCACCGGCCCAGGAACTGGTGGACGACATGCTCTACCAGCTCGGTGCCCTGCGTGAAATGGCTCGTGCCCAAGGCGTGACCCTGCAACATATCAAGCCTCACGGCGCGCTTTACATGCACCTGGCCCGTGATGAAGAGGCCGCCCGGCTGTTGGTGCAGAACCTGCAAATCATTGAGCCCACGCTGATGCTGTACTGCATGCCCAACTCAGTGATCTGGCGCATCGCCAAGGAACTGGGGCAGCCGGTGGTGCGCGAGTTCTATGCCGACCGTGAATACGACCTGAGCGGCTCCATCGTGTTTACCCGCAATGTGCGGGCGCTGGCCCCAGCCACAGTGGCCGCCCGGGTCTTGCGTGCGTGTCAGGCCGGCCTGGTACGTACCGTCGAAGGCGAAGACCTTGCGATCGAATTCGATTCCATCTGCCTGCACAGCGACACCCCTGGCGCCCTGGATCTGGTGGAGGCTACCCGTGAAGCCTTGGACCAGGCGGGTATCGACGTCAGAACACCCCGATAAGATCCAACCCTTACTTTTTTGCCTGCCTTTCTACAAAGATTCCAAGAGGAACAGACATGGCTGAAACGTCCCCCATCCGCTATAGCTTCGGCGGTGATGAACATCTGTTTGCCGAGGTCAGCGACAGCATGTCCCTGGAGGCTTTTTTCAAGGGCATGGCGGTGACCCGCGCCGTGGAGCGCCTGGCACTGGAAGGCGTACTGGATGTGTGCCTGGCCAATGCATCCTTCCAGATTCGCTTCGACCCTGACCGCATCGCCCCTCACGCGCTGCTCGACGCCGTGCAAAGCGCCGAAGCCCAGGCCGTGGCCGAACGCACCTTGCGCACGCGCATCATCGAAATCCCGGTGCTCTATAACGACCCCTGGACCCACGAAACCCTGATGCGTTTTCGTGACCGCCACCAAGACCCCAGCGGCACAGACCTGGAATACGCGGCACGCATCAATGGCCTGGCCGACGTGGACGCGTTCATCGCCGCCCACAGTGGCGCGCCGTGGTTTGTGTCGATGGTCGGCTTTGTCGCGGGCTTGCCGTTCATGTTCCAGATGGTCGAACGCGAGCGGCAATTGCAGGTGCCCAAATACCTGCGGCCACGCACCGACACACCGAAACTGACCCTGGGCCATGGCGGTTGCTTTGGCTGTATCTACTCAGTGCGAGGGGCGGGCGGTTATCAGATGTTCGGCGTTACCCCGGCACCGATCTACGACCCGGCGCAGCAGTTGGCGTACCTCAAGGAGCACATGGTGTTCTTCCGCCCTGGCGATATCGTGCAGTTCAAGCCGATGGACCGCGAGGCATATGACCTGGCGGTCGCCGAGGTGGACGCCGGGCGTTTCGACTTGCGCATTCGCCCGGTGGAGTTTTCCCTGGATGCCTTTCTCGCCGACCCCATCGGCTATCCGAAAACCCTGCAGGAGGCGCTGGCATGATCAAGGTCCTCAAACCCGGCCTCGCCACCTCCGTGCAGGACCTGGGCCGCGAAGGTTATTACCATTTAGGCATCCCACCATCGGGGGCGCTGGACCAATACGCGTTGAGTGCGGCCAACCACCTGGTGGGCAATCCCGTGGGCGCGGCGGGCCTGGAATGCACGCTGATCGGGCCGGCGCTGGAGTTCCAGCAGGACGCGCTGGTGGCCTTGAGCGGCGCCTTGATGTCGCCGCGCCTGGACGGTGAAGTGGTGCATCAGGACACCGCCTTTGCCGTACGCGCCGGGCAGGTGCTGCGGTTCGAGTTTCCCAAGGCCGGCGCACGCACCTACCTCGCCGTCGCCGGCGGTATCGACGTGCCGTTGGTGCTCGGCAGCCGCTCCACCTACACCCTCGGCGCCCTCGGCGGGTTTAATGGCCGACGCTTGCAGGAGGGCGATCAATTGCCGATCGGTAGCGCCAGCGGTACCGGGCGTGCGGGCAACAGCTTGCCGATGGCGTTGCGGCGTTCGGTCGGCGGCGATGTGACGTTGCGGGTGGTGCCGGGGCTGTATTACGAACGCTTGAGCTTGGAGGCCAAAAGCAGCTTTTTTGCCGAGCCGTGGACGGTCGGCTCCGAGGCCGATCGCATTGGCTATCGCTTCAAGGGCGGCAGCGCGTTGAGCTTCCAGCCGCGGGAACAGCCGTTTGGCGCCGGCTCCGATCCTTCCAACATCGTGGACAGTTGCTACCCGATTGGCTCGATTCAAGTACCGGCGGGGCTGGAGCCGATTGTGCTGCACCGCGATGCGGTGTCGGGCGGTGGCTACGCGATGATTGGCACGGTGATCAGCGCCGACCTGGACTTGATCGGGCAAATGCAGCCCAACCAGCGAGCGGGGTTTGTGGCGGTGAGTCTGGAGGAGGCTTTGGAGGCGCGGCGGTTGTACAAGAAGCGGCTCAGAGCGATGACGGGACTCTTCAATCACTGAACATACGCTTAACCCCTGTGGAAGCTGGCTTGCCTGCGATAGCGGTGGGTCTGCTTGCATTGTCTTGGCTGATACACCGCAATCGCAGGCAAGCCAGTTCCCACCTTTGGGCTTATTTCAATTTGAGAATTTGCGGAATGCCCACCGCCCAGCGATCAGGGTGAAGGTTGCGACCAAGGCCACCAGTATCCAGAAGCCTTCCGGGTCTTGGGACAGGGGCACCCCACCCACATTCATGCCAAAAAAACCGGCAATGATGTTGATCGGCAGCGCCAGCACCGTCACCACCGTGAGGGTAAACAATGTGCGGTTGCTCTGTTCATTGAGGTTGGCGGCAATCTCTTCCTGCAACAGTTTGATGCGTTCGCCCAGGGCGGTCAGGTCGTTGATGATCAGCGCAAACTCCTCGGTGGATTTGCGCAATTCCTTCACGTCTTCCTTTTGCAGCCATTGCGGCGGGCGATTGAGCAGGCGTAGCAGCGAGCCCGGCTCCAAAGCCAGCAGGCGTTGCAGGCGCACCAGCACGCGGCGGGCGGCGCCCAGTTCGGCACGGTTGGTGGACAGGCGCGAAGACAACAGCTGATCCTCGATTTGGTCAACGCTGATGCTGGTCTTGCGCACGATCTGCGTCAGCACTTCGCCCTGGTCGCGCAGCAGGTGCACCAACAGCTCCAAGGGGGAGCGAAAGTGTTCGCCGGCCTTCACCGACGAGCGCAATTTATCCACCGAGTGCAACGGCTGCAGGCGTGCGCTCACCAGCAAGCGGCTGCGCGCGCACACCCACAGCGTGGAAATATCCGACGACACCATGCTGCTGAAGTTGAACACCACATCGTTGACCACGGCCAATAAGGCCGAGTCCACATGCTCGATGCGCGTGGAGCGTGAGCCTTCATGCAAGGCTTCAAAAAACTCTTCTGGCAATGACAGATGCGCCTGCATCCAGCGCTCGCAGGCGGCGTGCGCCAGGTTCAGGTGCAGCCACAGGAATTCGTCCGGGTCTGGCGGTTGCTGTAAGGTGGCGAGGGCGGTGGCGGAATCAATTTGTTGGCCTTTCTCGCCGGGGCGAAAACGAAAACCGTAAAGCAGGCCAAACAGATCGGAATCTTGATGGCCGTGGTCGATGCTGTGGTTCATGGCGACTCGCAGAGAAAGGGCCTGTAGGACGTTTCACAGGTTCCTGAGCGAATCATTGCAAGGTGGTATGACGGTTATGTGACGGTTTGAGGCGCGCATAAAAAAACGCGCCACCCGAAGGTGGCGCGTTTTTTCAAGGTTCAACTCAGGTGTCTTGCTTGTTTTCCAGCACGGCACCGGTCTTGGCGTCGAGCTTCACATCCCATTTCTTGCCGGTGGTGTCGGTCAGGTCCACTTCGTAGACCAGCTTGCCAGCTTCGTGATCCAACTCGGTATCGTTGATGGTAGCGCCGGCATGTTGGGCGACGGCGGCGGCGTTGAGCTTTTCGAACGCCATCACTTCACCGGTCTTGAGCAGGCTGGGAATCTGGTCTGGACGAACATCAGCCTGGGCCAGGCCGGCGGTCAAGGTCAGGGCAGTAGCGGCGAACAGGGCGGTCAAGGTTTTCATGGTGTATGTCCTTCTTAGGTTGAGCTGTTTAAGTGGCGCCAGATTAACCAGCGCAACTTAACTCAGCCTTAATGGCTCACTGACACCAACGCTTTTAGTACTTATGGTCGTTGAGCAGGTCTTGCACGCTGGACGACGGCCAGCGCTTGTAGAACTTCAACAGCTCGGCGGCGCGGTTGGTAAAGATGCCATCGACGCCGGCCTTCATGACCTTCTCGAAGTCCACCGGCTCATCCACGGTATACACATGCACTAGCAGGCCCTTGTCGTGGGTCAGCTTGTTCATTTCCGGCTTCACCAGGTCGGTGTAGCTCTGGTCGCCGTGGTCGGTCAGCTCAGCCGACGGGCCGGTTCCGATGGCGCCGAGGCTTTTGGCCTCATCGACCCACTTTTCGAATTCGGCGGCGTCTTTGGGCTCTTGCTTGGCGTAGTAGGCGGCCTTGGTGGCTTCGCCAGACTCGGCGAAGGTCACTTTGGATTTGGGCTCGATGCTGCCTTCACCTACCCACAACAGCAGGATTTTCGGGGTGTTGGGCATTTCCTTCTGCAGCTCTTTAAGGCTGGCGGTTTCGAAGGTTTGCAGCACCACGCGGCCCTTGCCTTGGCCGACACCGGTGTTGCTCTTGCCCAGCTTGGAGCCGGCGGAGCTCAGCCAGCCTTTGTCGAGCAGCTTGTTTTTCAGGTCGGCTTCGATACCGGGGAACTGCTTGGGCTCCTTGGTCTCGATGTACAGGCCGGGTTTGTGCGAGGGGTTGCCTTCGGCGATCTTGATGATGTCGTCCAGGCTCAGGATTTTCAGGCCAACGAAACCAGGGCGCGCGCGGTCCGGGTAGGCGGCGTTGAACCAGCTGCCGGCGTCGAGGGTTTGCAGTTCTTTCCAGGTGAATTCGTTGGCAGGCGCGTCTTTGCGCTCGGGGAACTTGGTGGCGACGTCGGTGGTGCGCTGCAGGTTGTTGTCGTGCAGGGCGAACAGTACGCCGTCCTTGCTGCGTTGCAAGTCCAGTTCCAGGTAGTCGGCACCCAGGTCGCGTGCAACCTTGTAGGCAGCGGCGGTGGATTCAGGCGCATCGTAGGAAGCACCACGGTGAGCGATCACGGCAGGGTAGGGAATGCCTTCGTTTGTCGCCAATTCGGCCGGGCTGACCGGCTCGGCAGCCTGTGCCTGGCCAAGGCCGAGCATCAACGCCAGCAGCAAGGCGCTTTTGGAAAACGTGACAGGCATATGCGAAGTCCTTTCGTGGAGGTAACTTTGAGAAGGTGTCCTTTTTAACAATTGATTGCGAACGGCGCTATCACCAAACCGACATTAACGTGCGCACCGGCCAATTTTGTCGACTTTTTTGCAGGGTGTTGCAGTATTCTTACGGGTAGCTGCCCCGCCAGAGGGCGGTATTTTCTGCCACGCGTGTAAACCATCTTTCCAGTCCCTGTGGGACTTTTCAGTGAGGTTTACCATGCGCATCACTTCCGAGCTTATCTGCCAGGCCGCCGACCAACTCCAGGGATTTGTCGGCCTCAACCGCAAGACCGGCCAGTACATCGTACGATTCAGCGAAGACTCATTCGGCATGGACGTGGCCGATGACGGCATCATCCCCACGGCCGAGTTCGTCTGGCTGCCGGCCGCCGACCACACCATGACCCTGTGCCGAGCGCGCCTGCAGTTGTTGCTCGACCAGAATATCGACGAACGCATCAACATCACCGAGCCGCTGCGTGTGTATATGCGCCGGGTAGAGATCCCGCAGATCAGCGCGTTGCGTAGTTTGGTGAGCTGAGCGTCCGCGATTGCTAACGATGACGAGCAAATGTGGGAGCTGGCTTGCCTGCGATAGTATCACTGCGGTTTCACTGCATCACCGAGGTGTCTGCATCGCCGGCAAGCCAGCTCCCACCGGGTTCGGTGATTCAAGTGGAGAAGGTGTAGGCCCGCTCTACCTTGCATACCCGTGTGTGAAACGCCTCATACCAGGTGGCCCGCCCTTGCTCGCGCACCTGCCGATGCTCGGCCTGCTGTTTCCAGGCCAGTATCGCCGCCTCACTGGCCCAGTAGGACACGGTGATCCCCAGTCCATCCTCCCGCGCCGATTCCACCCCAAGGAACCCCGGTTGTTGCCTGGCCAGTTCCAGCATGCGTGTGGCGGCCTCGCCATAACCCAGGTCGGCGCCGGTGCGCAGCGAGCTGAAAATTACCGCGTAATAAGGTGGGGCGGGTGTCTTGGCGATCATACCGATACCTCCTGGCAGGCCTCGAGCAGCGCAATCGCCAGCGGCGGCGTGATGCCCTTGAGTGCGGCGCGTTCGGGCTGGAACAGGGTGGCGACGAAGAACGGGTGGTCGAGCAGTTCCACCGCGCGCAGATCGCCCGCCGAATCGTGGCCGGTGGGAATCAGGTTGGCGTCCAGCAGGGCGTCGGCAAAGGTGGGGTTGATGCCGTAGCGGCACCGGTAACCCTCGTGGATGTCCAGGCTGCCGTAGGCCTGGGCAATGCGTGTGTACGGGGCCAGGCGCACGGTGTCGCTCACCTCCACCAGGGAGCAGTTCAGCGGCGTGATGACAGCGCGTTCAGCATCCGGCATTAATTCGCCGTGCTGGGCATCGGCCCAGCCGAGCACATGGCGCGCATATTCCAGCACGGCATGTTGAAAACCGCCGCAGGTACCGAGGAAAGGGCGACCTTGTTCGCGGGCAAAACGTATCGCCCGTAAGGCGCCGTCGACATCGCGATAGGGGCTGCCGGGCACGCACCAGAAACCGTCGAAGTCGCTCAGGGCAGAAGTGGAGGTGAGGGCGTCGGTGGCCAGCCATTGCACTTGGACGTTTAGGCCCAGAGCGTCGGCGGCCTGTTGCAGGGCCATGGGAATGGCTTGGTGGGCGGTCACATCGGGGTTGTAGTCACCGATCAGGGCAAGGTGCAGCGCGGGGGTTGGCATCATGTACGTCCATGACTTGTGGTGGGGTGATACCCACTATAGATTGGCGCTCACGCAATCAATATTGGCGTTTGCCCATATGTTCAATGCAGTCACGCACTATCAAATCGACTACGCCGACCTGTCATTGATCCTGGCCCTGGTGCGCGGCGGTACCCTGGCGCGGGCGGCGGCGCTGCTGCGGGTCGATGTGTCCACGGTATTCCGTGCGGTGCGGCGGCTGGAGGCGGCGCTGGGCCAGACCCTGTTTGAAAAAAGCCGTGCCGGTTATTTGCCCACCAGCCTGGCGAGCAACCTGGCCCAACAGGCCGAGCGTGCCGAACAGGCGCTGGAGGCGGCGCGTATTGGCGTGGAGCAGGGCGGTGAAGTGATCAGCGGTACCGTGCGCCTGACCTGCACCGACTCGGTGTTGCAAGGCTTGCTGTTGCCGGCCCTCGCGCAGTTCATGCCGGCCTACCCGGCGTTGACCCTGGAACTGAGCACCTCCAATGACTTCGCCAACCTCAGCCGCCGCGATGCGGATATCGCCCTGCGCCTGACCAAGACGCCGCCAGCGCATCTTGTCGGACGTTGCCTGGGTGCGGTGACCTACCAGGTGTGTGCCAGTGCCGACTATGCGCGCCTGCACCCAGACCATGAGTGGGCCGACCTGGCCTGGATCGCGCCGGACGATTTTTTACCCGATCACCCCACCGTCATCTGGCGCCGTGAGCATTTGCCGGGCGTGCGTCCCCGTTATCGGTGCAACAGCATGCAGTCGGTGACCGAATTAGTGCGCGCGGGGTTGGGCGTGGCGGCGCTGCCGGAGTTTCTGATGGGCGATGGCCTGCAACCGCTGGGCCCTGCGCTGGCAGGGCACGATACGGCGCTGTGGTTGTTGACGCGGCCTGATTGCCGGGCGTTACGCTCGGTGGTGACGCTATTTGATGAACTGGGGCGGCATGTGCGCTGGCTGCGAAGTTAACCTGCAGACAGCCAGCGCCAATGGCTCAGCGATTGCCCCGCTCATTGGCAAACGCACTTACCGCTTGTACTGCTTCGCCGGTGCCTTCGCGAATCTGCAGGATCACCGTGCCGGCCTGGTTGGCCAGTTCCACACCCTGGGCGGCGCGGTCGCGGGTGGCGTCCATGCTGTCGATGGCTTGGCGGGTTTCGTCCTGGATCATGGCGATCATGCCGGAGATTTCGGCGGTGGAGCCGCTGGTACGCGCCGCCAGTTGCCGCACTTCATCGGCCACCACGGCAAAGCCACGGCCCTGCTCGCCGGCGCGGGCGGCTTCAATGGCGGCGTTGAGGGCGAGCAGATTGGTCTGGTCGGCGATGCCGCGAATGGTATTGACGATGGCGGTGATCTGTTGCGAGCGTTCGCCGAGTTTGGCGATCAGTTGCGAAGAGGTGTCGATATCCACGGCAATTTCGCGCATGCCGCTGGCGGTTTTCTGAATCACCTCGGCGCCTTTTTCCGCCATCTCCTGGGTGTTCAACGACAGGTGGTAAGCCTGGGCGGCGCTCTGTGCGTCAGCGGCATGCTGTAGCACGCGGGCGGTGACATCCGAGGCGAACTTCACCACTTTGCACAGGCGCCCGCTGGCGTCGTACACCGGGTTGTAGTTGGCTTCCAGCCACACGACCTGGCCGTGTTTGTCCACCCGCTCGAACTGGCCATTGAACAGCTCGCCCTGGTTCAAGCGCTTCCAGAACTCGCTGTAGGCCGCACTGTTGGCCAGCTCGGGTGTGCAAAACAGGCGGTGATGCTTGCCCTGGATCTGCGCCAGGCTGTAGCCCATGCGCTGCAGGAAATTGTCGTTTGCGGTGATGATGGTGCCGTCGAGGTTGAACTCGATCATCGCCATGGCGCGGTCGATGGCTTCGAGCTTGGCGTTGGCTTCGCTTTCGGCTTGCAGACGCGGGGTGACGTCCATGGCGTATTTCACCACTTTGATCACATTCCCCGCCTCATCCCGTACCGGGTTATAGCTGGCTTCCAGCCACACCGAGGCGCCGTTGGCGCCTACTCGTTCAAAGGTGCCCGACTGGAATTGGCCGTTTCGCAGGTGCGTCCACAGCTGGTTGTAGTCCGCGCTGCGGGCGAACGCCGGGGTACAGAACATCCGATGGGGCTGGCCCAGGATCTGTTCGGCGCGGTAGCCCATGGTCTTGATGAAGTTGTCATTGGCGCGCAGCACGGTGCCTTGCAGGTCGAATTCGATCACGGCCATGGAGCGTTCGATGGCGTCCAGCAGGCTGGTCTGTTGGGCGAGGCTGTGTTGCAGGGTACTGATGGTTTTCTTGTGAGCGTTGAATAGCATGGTGGAGGGCTCGGGCATGCAAGCGTATGCGGGGTCCATGTATTTGCGCCTGACCCCGTAGGGCCCCTGGCCTTACGGTTGACTTGCTCATTGCCAGCTTCCTGATGCTGACAGAGGGGGGTAGAACAACGGTGTCAGAGTGATCAACCGACCTGGAAGTTCGCCCGTCAGGCAGGACTATTTTGACCAGGCGACCAATGGCGGCATTATGCTATTGCGGCAAGCCGGCGAATGAAGTTTCAGACGAGGTGTCATCAGACAACTCAGGCCGGATGGGCGGCCACGCAACGGGCGGAATACGCCAAAACGCTCTGCAATAACGCGCCTTAGTATGAGGGCGGAGTGCTGACTTCGTAGCCGGCCAGGAACAGGTCGATGGCTGATTCGATAACACCTGCCTGGGCGGCGGGGTCGAGGGTGGGCTGGCCGAGGGTAATCTGCGGCCAGAATGCAAAGGCCTTGAGCAGGCTTTGGATCTGGTGGGCGGCGAACCCCGGGTCGGTGCAGGTGAGGCGGCCGTCTTCCTGGGCGGCGCGCACCCATTGGGTAAAGCCTTCTTCTCGTGCGCTGAGGCGGTTGACCATGTCTTGAGCGCGTTCCGGCGAATGAATGGTGGCAGCAATGGCTACGCGTGCCAGGTCGAGGAAGTTGGCGTCCGACATCATCTGCATTTTCGCTTCCAGCAACGTGCGCAGTTGGTCGCGCAGCGGACGGTCGCTCGTATAGATCACGTCCAGCTGGGCAACGCTGCTGGCCCATAGTTGGTGGAGGATCTCGGCGAACAGTTCTTCCTTGCTGGGGAAATGGTTGTACACCGTGCGCTTGGAAACGCCAGCAGTTGCGGCGATTTTGTCCATGCTGGTGACCTCGAAGCCGTTCTCGCGAAATTCGGCAATCGCCGCAGCCACGATGGCTTCGCGTTTACGCTCGGTGAGGCGTTTGGGGGCAGTCATGGAAGGCATTCGACTCAACAATGAAATTACACCGGGCAGTTTACTTGCTCCGGATTTTGTTGCAATCTAGAAACTACACTGTGCAGTGTAATACTTGAGCGGACCGCCGGAGTCACATCGTCATGGCCACTATTTCAACCCGTCTCGACCCGGCGCCCTCGGCGCCCAAGCCTGCCGAGCAGGGCCTGGGGCACTTCAGCAACGACACTCCGGTGCAGCACGGTGGCTTGGGCAAGACCCTGCGCATTTTCTGGAACATGCTATTCAACAAGCCGCGCACGACACGGCCGGTGGGGCAGATTCCGGTACAGCCACTGACCCGCGAGCAGTTATTGGCCGCCCCTGATCACAGCGTGTATCGCCTCGGCCATTCAACCGTGCTGCTGAAACTGCGTGGTAAATTCTGGGTCACCGACCCTGTGTTTGCCGAACGCGCCTCGCCGTTCAGTTGGGCCGGCCCCAAGCGTTTTCATCAGCCGCCCATCAGTCTTGATGAGCTGCCAGCGCTGGAAGCGGTGATCCTTTCCCATAATCATTACGACCATCTCGACCGTAAAGCGGTGGTCCAATTGGCCGAAAAGACCCGCTACTTCCTGGCGCCCCTGGGCGTGGGTGACACGCTGGTCAAATGGGGCGTAGACGCCAGCAAAGTGCGCCAGCTGGAGTGGTGGCAGGGCATCGAAGTCGATGGCGTTCGTTTTGTCTGCACGCCGGCCCAGCACTTTTCAGGGCGCGGCCTGTTTGATGGCAACCAGACCCTGTGGTGCTCATGGGTAATGATCGACGCTACGCGACGTATATTTTTCAGTGGTGATACTGGCTATTTCGACGGTTTCAAACGCATCGGCGAGCAGTACGGGCCGTTCGACCTGACCCTGATGGAAACCGGCGCTTACAATGTCGATTGGCCCCATGTGCACATGCAGCCGGAGCAAACGCTGCAGGCGCATATCGATCTGAAAGGGCGCTGGCTTCTGCCGATTCACAACGGCACCTTCGATCTGGCCTTCCACGCCTGGCATGAGCCCTTCGACCGCATCATGGCCCTGGCCTGGGAGCGCAATATCTCGATCACCACTCCGGCGATGGGTCAGGCTTTTCGCTTGAACCAGCCTGAGCGCGGGCAAGCCTGGTGGCTGGAAGTGGAGCCTCAACCGGTCAACGAACACGCAGCAAGCTGAGCCGATGGCCCGCTTGGAAAAGAGTTTTTCAGCGAATTTCTGCTCTGCGACAAAGGCCAAATGAGAGTGCGATGATCCCGCGGAAATTTTATTTCCGGGAGGATGTTTCGATGGACAGCCACTGTAAGAAGCTTTGGAAAATAGGGGTGCCTTGTGCCCCAGCCCAACCGCTACCCCCGCCAATGAACGCCGCCGACGTACCCGCTTCACCCCCCCATGCTGCACCCACCTCTATTGTCTTTGGCACCGAACAGGCTGCGGGCGCCATGCTCATCCCAGGGTATAACGCCCTGGCGCCCCATCTACGGCCGGTGCGTGACCCCGCGCTATCACTTGTCGCCCTCAGCGGCGAGGACCCTACCGAACCGGTGATGGTAGAGGTACCGCTCGTGTTGAATAACACCACGTTCACCGCCACGCGGGCGTTGACGGGCTATCGGGTCGGGTATGTCGAGCGCTATGTGCAGGGCAATCACGTTGAACGGGTCGAACACAGTGAGGCCTTGCACCGAGTCTTCGACACCCTGCGCAGGGCCGGTGTCCAATGGGTAGCGGTGGACATGCAGCGCAGCGGCGACAATCAGCAGGCCTGTCGTGAAATCGATGAGCGGGTGGCAGGCCTTCGCCTGGATGCCTTGGTGTCGGAGGATCCAGAAGCCGCCTTTCATAACGCCTCGAAAAGCGGGTACCCCACGGTGTGTGAAACCCTGGAGGATGGCTCCAGAGTCTGGTTTTACGGTGCACGCTGGGCAGGTGATCGTTTGGCGGCACTGGTACGCGCTTACCGCCAGCTACGGCCATAGACGTTATTGAAGACTACGTCGGGCTGGGAAGAGTAGGACGCAGCAGCAGGATTCGCCCGAAATAGTGATGGGGTGTCGGCTCTTAGACTGGTGCGGTGTTATCGACCGATAACGCTCACATCCAGTTAGACAGAGGGGAATTTCATGATCGGACCAGTTTCGGTAAGTGGATGGGCGACAGGCCTGCTTCAGGAACTTGCAAACCCTGTGCAAGGTTTCAAGAGTGCCTGCCAGATGTCATTGGAGATGGGCCAAGGTGGCGGCGTTACCTCAGAGTCACTGTTGAGGGACTCGCTCAAGCAGATTGCCAATATTGATCGTGGGCTACAGGGCGGCAATGCGTTTTTGGAAACCAACCCGGATGCTATGAGGGAGGCGAAGGCCCGCGACCAGGAACGTGCCAATGGCCGCGTACTCAAGCACTTGCATGGCGTGCCGATAGCGCTGAAGGATGTCTTCGAAACCAACGACCGCATGCAGACCAGTGCAGGTTCGAAGGCCTTGGTGGGCGCGCCGGCCACTAAAACCGCCAAGGTTGTCGACAATTTGTTGAAGCACGGGGTGGTGATTGTGGGGAAAACCAATATGAGTGAGCTGTCCAACTTTCGGTCACTATTACCTGTGGATGGCTGGAGCTCCCGAGGTGGCCAGACGCTGAACCCTCATCGACTCGGAGGGCCGGTGGCTGGGTCGAGTTCAGGTTCGGCAGTGGCGGTCGCCCAAGGGCATGTGCCTGTGGCACTGGGGTTGGAAACCAACGGATCGATCATCAGCCCCGCCGCCTACAACGGTGTGTTTGGCCTGAAAACAACGACGGGCCTGGTCAGTACCGAAGGCGTCATGACCAGCACTCGCATGGACGCGGTGGGGACTTTTACCCGCAATATCTGTGATGCGGCCGAAGCGCTTAACGCAATGACCGAGACCACTGCCTACACCAAGGGCCTGCAGTCCGACGCCTTGAAGGACAAGCGAATTGGCTATACCCCTTTACCCGAGTTGTCCGCTGAGGAGGCCAAGGACCCGGCCAAGCGAGCAGACCGCAAGCATTATGAGGCGGCGCTCGACGTGATGAAGGCCCAAGGGGCGATTCTGGTGCCGATGGCGCGGTTGGATGCTGGCGTCCCCGAACAAACCTATGTCGATTATAACAACGCGCTTTTCTCGGAGGTCAAGCAAGCGCTGGAAGGCTACCTGGCTGGGCGAGAAGGTTTGCCGGTCAAATCACTCTCTGAGCTGATTGCTTTTATCAACCGCACCCAGAAACCTGGTGAGCCTGACCAGAAACTGCTGGAAATGATCAATGGGGTGCAGACCAACCAGGAAGATCGCGATGCGCTGTGGAAAGCCATTCTTCCTATATTTCAGAACACCATTGATGACCCCATGAAGGAGCACAAGCTCGACGCCATGGTGTCGAACTTCCAGTCCCACAATTATTTTTTCAGCGCTGCGGCCGGGTACCCAGGCATATCCGTTCCGTCAGGCATGGATGAAGATGGCATGCCCACGGCACTTTACGTGTATGGCTCCGCCAACAGTGAAGCGACCTTGCTGTCAGTCGCCTATGGTTATGAACAAGCCTCACAGGCCATTCAAAAACCGGCTTTTCTCCCAGGTGCTCCCTTCACACCGACACCTGCCAGTACAGAGGACGTGGTTGAGACTACTGACACTTGAGTTTGAATCAGCCTCTGCAGACGGCTGCCTCGCAGAGGTTGTGCCAGGGTTCAATCGACCGCCACGGGTGCATTTGAAACTATTGAAGCGCCCGGAGAAACACCTGGGCTCTACGCACCATTGGGTTGAGGCGTTTGTGAGTCAATGGTTGCGGTGGTTGAACCCATCAACCGGGAAATGAGGCCTTGCGCAGAAGGTTGCGCTGCGGCGGTATCAAACCGCCGCGCACTCATCCCCCACCCCGGCGCGAACCCCGGGAAAAATACCAGCCCTTCGGCCTCCAGGCGAAACGCCAGGATCAAACGAGTTTCATCGTCCACGTCGCCGTGGCCTTCCAGTTTCTCAATTGCTTGCACCGCCACGCCAGCCTGGCGAGCCAGCTCTTCGCGGCTCCAGCCCAGCATCACGCGCGCCTGCGCGCAGTGTTTGGTGGTGAATTGATGCAAGACGATCTGTTGTTCTACGAAAGAACTCATTGCCAGAGAGGACATGGGGTTTCTCCAGGTTCGACAGGGGAGGCGCAACTATACTGTGTTTTTGTACAGTTGTTTCTACCGCTCATCCATTGGCGTTGCAACCCCTTATGATTCCAGCCCCGGCGCCTCGCGAATAATCAGGTGATCCAGGTTTTCGATCCTGGCGCTGAATACCCCGAACGTCTGCTCGGGTTTTTTCTGGCTGGGCACCTGCACAAGCTGCGGCGTGACCCCGTAGAAAAAGCAATACAGCGGCCGTTCGCTGCTGGCCGCCGCCTTGATCTGTTCCAGGAATGCCGTGCGCTTGCGGTAGTTTTCGATAAGCTTTTTGCTCAGGTAGACATTTACCGAATAGGGCTTCTTGTCGAGCCACACCTTCTTTTCGAAGTCGATGCGAAAGCTGCTGGTGTAGTCCTTGATGGTCTTGATCTTGCCCCAGTAAATCAAACCCTGGTTGTCTTGCAGGTATTCGATCTTCTTGAAGAATGCCCAGTAGGTCGCCGTGTGCTCACCGATCTTCAAGGGCATGGCCTTGAGCTTGTCCTTGTCATCGATGTTGGACACGTAGCACTCCACCGGGTGTGCGAATACGCTGGTTTTGTCCGGGATCGAGTCATTGCTGCCAGAAGAGGTGGTAGCGCGGTTTGCGGGCACTTTCGTCGGCTCCTGCAGGACGCTCCCAGCGGTGCCGACTACCGGCGTTCTAAGCTCGTACAGTCGCCGCGTCAGCACAAATTCCGATGGGAAATTTTCCTCACGCTCGTCGTCATTTTCACCCGTCGCAGGTTTATGGCTGCCGGCATAGCGGCAGCCGTCGATATGCCGCGTGCCGGGTTTGTTCTTGAAGTGCGGCGTGCGCTGGTAGTTGACGTTCTTGGCGTTGAAGGTACTCAACGCATTGGCGCTATCGAACGCCGCACGGCAGGCGTCGTTGGGGCACAGGAAGCTGTCTTTGTCGGAATCGAAGGCGGTAGTTTCATCGAAATTCAGATCTCGCACGTCGTAGATTGACAGCTTGTCGTCGAGACTCAGGCTGTAGGCCGTGTCGAATTTCATGGGGCTCGGGTCCGTCAGAGGTTTGGCTATTAATAGCCGGATCTTGCGTAAATATCAGCAAGAACCTGCCACGCGTCGCCCGCTCAAGAAACACAGGGTGCCACCCATGGCCGTGAGTGCGGCCAGGGCAAAGAACATGCTGGTGGGCGCCGCATTGATCAGCAGATAGCCACAAATCACCGGGCTCATGGCCCCGCCAAACGCGGCCAGGTTCTGTGCGCCGTAATAACTGCCGCGTAGTGCATCCGGCGCGATGGTGTCGATAAACAGAAACTCCGAGGGGTAGATGATCATCTCGCCCAGGGTGAACACGAACATTGCCAGGCACCAGGTCAGCAGACTGTGCGCCTGGCTGAAGCCGACCAACCCGGCAATAAACAGCAGGGTGCCCAGCACGATCCAATGGCGCAGTTGCTCGCGCTTGAGAAATCGGCCGATTTGGTACTGCATCAAAATCACGGTGATGGCGTTGCAGGCGAGCACCGCAGACAGAATTTTCAGTGCCTGGTCGGGTGTGTAGGCCACCAGCAAAAACTGCGACAGATAAAGGGTGTAGCGCCCATGGACGATGGTGCTCAACAGGCTGCCGCTGGTGAAGAGGATCAGCGTGCGGTCGCTGCGCAAGATGCGCAGGGTGCTGAGGAAACTCTGAGGCTTATGACTGTCGTCGCGCTGGGTCGGCGCAATGCCGATCATCAGGAACAAGCTGCCAAAGGCAATGGCGCTGGCGATCAAAAACGGTGCCCACGGCAATTGGCCGGCAATCACTACGCCCAACATCGGGCCCGTGGCATAGCCGACATTGGTCAGGGTGTAGCGCAGGGAAAACACCTTGGCGCGCTCACCCACCGGCAGGTTTTCGCTGATGATCGCCTTGGAGCCGATCAGGAACAGCGCCGACGCGGCTTCAGTCACAACAAGGGTCAGCGTGGTGAGGTAGAGGTTGCTGGCAAAGGTCAGCAACAAAAAACCGATGGAGCTGGAGAGCATGGCCAGGATCAACAGCTTGCGCTTTTCCAGACGGTCGATGATGTAGCCGCCGTACAAACCCAGGAGCGTGGCGATGAACACGGCGACCCCCATCAGCAGGCCGATGTCCTGCTGGTTGAGGCCCAGGCGTGTGCTCAGCCAGAGGGCCAGCAACGGGCTGGTCATGGCACGGCTGACCACGATGGTCACCGAGCAGATCATCAGGCGACGGATTACCAGGGAGTAGGTGGCCACGGTGGGGTGGGCTCCTTGTGATTCTTACCTACACGACTCAGATCACCAGCGAACGCAGATTGAGTGTGGGAGCTGGCTTGCCTGCGATAGCGGAGTAACAGCCAACATTGTTTTAGCTGACCCACCGTTATCGCAGGCAAGCCAGCTCCCACATTCGATGGCGTTATTGGCCAGAGTTGATGGTGATTTTTTTTACCGCACCTTGTTCCAGATCCCACTTTTTCAAGATCTTGCCGTAAGTCCCGTCATCAATCATGCCCTGCAATGCCTCACTGATCGCCGTGACCAACTCGGTATTGCTCTTCTCAATCCCAAGCCCGGTGAATTGCTTGGAAATCGCCAGGCCCACCGGCTTGTACTTGCCTTTGTCCAGCGACATCAAATAAGGAATGGTCTCGCTGCCCTGCATCGCCGCATCCAGGCGGTTCTGCTGCAACTGCGCCCGGGCATCTGCCGAGCCTTCGGTGCCGATCACCACGATTGCCGGCTTACCCGCCGCTTCGCAGTTTGCCTTGCTCCAGGCGGTAATTTCAGACGGCCAGGTGGTGCGGCGGCTGGTGCCGACTTTTTTACCGCACAGGTCGGTCAATTCCTTGATCTCTTCGCGCTTGGCTAAAGTGTAGAGCTGCGGGCCGCTGGTGAAGTAGTCGATGAAGGTCACGGCTTTCTGGCGCTCGGCGGTATCGGTCATGCCCGACAGCACGATGTCCACGCGCTTGGTGGTCAGGCCGCTGAGCATCTGTTCGAAGCCGGTTTCCTGCCATTTGATCTTCACGCCCAGTCGCTCGGCCAGGGCGTTGCCCAGGTCGAAATCGAAACCGGTGAGTTTGTTGGTGGCCGGGTCCTTGAAGTCCATCGGCGGGTAGTTCGGCACGATGGCCGCGCTGATCTCACCCTTGTCCTTGATGGCTTGCGGCAAGGCCGCGAATACACACGAGGAGGCCATCAGGCCTGCAAGCAAGGTAGGGATAAATATCTTCTTCATGGGGGCGTTCTCGTTAGTTTTTTAGTTAAGTGCGAACGGCAGAAATAAAGCTTTGGGTACGCGGGTTTTGTGGGCTTATTAAAATGTCTTCCGGGCTGCCGGCTTCCACAATCTGGCCGGCGTCCATAAACACCATGCGGTTGGACACTTCGCGAGCGAAGCCCAATTCATGGGTGACCACGATCATGGTCATGCCGGTGGTGGCCAAATCGCGCATCACCGACAGCACTTCGCCTACCAGCTCCGGGTCGAGGGCTGAGGTGGGTTCGTCAAACAGCATCAACTTGGGGCGCATCGCCAAGGCCCGGGCAATTGCCACACGTTGTTGCTGGCCGCCGGACAATTCCACCGGGTAGGCATTGCGCTTGTCCGCCAGGCCAACGCGGGCCAGCAGTTCCAGCGCATCTTCGATGGCTTCCTTGGGCGAGCGCTTGAGCACCTGGCACGGGCCTTCGATGATGTTTTGCAACACAGTCATGTGTGGGAACAAATTGAACCGCTGGAACACCATGCCGGTGGCCAGGCGCTGGCGGGCGATCTGCGCTTCGTTCATCTCGTGCAGCTTGTTGCCGACCACTCGATAACCAACCAATTCGCCATCGACCCACAGGCCGCCCTTGTCGATCTTTTCCAACTGATTGACGCAACGCAGCAGGGTACTTTTGCCCGAGCCGGACGGGCCGATGATGCACATTACTTCGCCTTGCTCGACCTCGATATTGATGTCACGCAAGGCGTGATACTGGTCGTAATACTTGTTCAGGTTGACAGCCTTGACGATGCTTCTCATGGGGCAAATCTCCTCAACCCAGGCTTACGAACGCTTGCCGGCGCCGCGGGCAAAACGACGCTCGAGGCGGCTTTGACCAAATGAAAGAACAGTCACCACCGCCAGGTACCAGATGCCCGCCACAATCAGCAGCTCCATCACCCGGGCGTTGGCGTAGTAGATGTTTTGCGCGTTGTGCAGCAGTTCCGAGTACTGGATCACACTGGCCAGGCTGGTCATTTTCACCATGCTGATGAACTCGTTGCCTACGGGCGGGATGATCACGCGCATCGCCTGCGGCAGAATGATCCTGCGCAGCGCCTGCAGGCTCGGCATGCCGATGGACTTGGCCGCCTCGTATTGGCCGGTGTCCACCGACAGCAAGCCGGCACGCACCACTTCAGCGGTGTAGGCGCCCTGGTTGATGCTCAAGCCGAGCAGGGCGGCCACGAATGGCGTCATCAGGTCCACGGTGTCGATGCTGAACAGGCCCGGAATCGTGATCACCGGGAAGATCAACGCCAGGTTGAACCACAGCAGCAGCTGCAAAATCAGCGGTGTACCGCGAAACAACCAGGTATAGGTGATGGCCACGTAACGCAGGATCGGGTTGGCCGACATGCGCATGATCGCCGTGATCACTCCGATCACTACGCCCAATGCCATCGCCAGGATCGACATGACGATGGTGTTCACCAGGCCCCAGAGGATGGCTTGCGACGTAAGGAACTGGCCAATGTAGGACCATTCGATCTGGCCATTGGCAAACGCGCGCAACAGCGCCGCCAACACAATCACGATCAGGGTGGCAAAAAACATCCGCCCGTAATAGCGCCGCGGCACGTGCTCGTACTGGGTGATATCGAACTGGTTTTCGGACAACTTGCGCTCGGCTTCCAAGCGCTCGGCCGGGGTTTGGTTCATGCTGCTACTCCAAAATTTATTCTTGATGCGTGATCGTTCCCACGCTCCGCGTGGGAACGCCGCCTCGGACGCTCCGCGTCCCGCCGTTGGCGCGTAACGTGACGACGCGGAGCGTCACGGGATGCATTCCCACGCAGTGCGTGGGAACGATCGTCACCGGCTTAAATCCGAAATCCTTGATAACTTTCAGTCCACTTTTGCTGAGCCGCCAACGCCATCTTCAACCGTCCAATCTGCTCCTTCACCCGCTCCGGCGCCGTCCCACCCCACCCACTACGCGCCGCAATCGCCGCCTCCAGGGTCAGGCAGTCGCGCACGTCCGGGGTGAGTCGCCCATCCACCTCGGCCAACATCGCCGGTGAGGCTTGCCACAACTCAATCTCATGCTGCTCACAGGCCTGCACCAGCGCGCCAGTAATCTCGTGGGCCTCCTTGAACGGCACACCACGGGTGGCCAGCCAGTCCGCCACCTCAGTCGCCAAGGTAAAGCCCATTGGCGCCTGGCGCCGCAACTCCTCTACCTGCACCTTCATGGTCGCCACCATGCCGGCCATCGCCGGCAATACCAGCAGCAAGGTGTCCACGCTATCCAACACGCAGTGCTTGTCTTCACTCAAATCGCGGTTGTACGACAGCGGCAACGACTTGAGCGTCGACATCAGCCCGGTCAGGTTGCCGATCAAACGCCCGGCCTTGCCCCGCGCCAATTCGGCAATGTCC
Organism: Pseudomonas sp. NBRC 111138; assembly: GCF_001320835.1. Classification (NCBI taxonomy): domain Bacteria; kingdom Pseudomonadati; phylum Pseudomonadota; class Gammaproteobacteria; order Pseudomonadales; family Pseudomonadaceae; genus Pseudomonas; species Pseudomonas sp. NBRC 111138. The sequence goes on from NZ_BCBO01000038.1 coordinate 83,099, forward strand.
GGGTTCTTTTTCTGCGGCATGATCGAACTGCCGGTGGCGTAGGCATCGTCCAGCACTACCCAGCGAAACTGGCGCGACGACCACAGGCAAAACTCCTCCGACAGCCGCGAAATATTCACCCCGAGCATGCCGGCCACAAACAGGAACTCCGCCACATGGTCACGGCTGGCGACGGCGTCTATGGAGTTTTCGCATGGCCCGGTGTAACCCATTTCCCTGGCCGAGTGCTCTGGCTGACGCGCTATCGCCGAACCTGCCATGGCGGCCGCGCCCAACGGCGACAGGGCCGTACGCGCATCCCAATCCACCAGGCGCTGCACATCGCGCAGCATCGACTGCGCGTGGGCCAGCAAGTGATGGGCAAACACAATGGGTTGCGCCTGCTGCAAATGGGTGAAGCCCGGGCAGATGCTCTGCACATGTTGCTCGGCCTGCTCAACCAGCGCCTGCTGCAAACCCAGCACCTCGTTGGCGATGGTGCGCGCATGGTCGCGCAGGAACAGGCGCAGATCATTGGCCGTCTGGTCATTGCGCGAGCGTCCGGCACGCAACTTGCCGCCCAGGGCGCCCAGGCGCTCGGTCAATACGCGTTCGATAAAGGTGTGTACGTCCTCGTCATCCAGGGTGGGATGCAGGCGCCCGGCGGCAAAATCCTCACCGATGCGGTCCAGGGCCTCGAGGGTACGCAAAGTCTCCGACTCATCCAGCAACCCAGCGCGCTGCAACTCACGGGCATGGGCGCAGGAGCCGGCCAGGTCGTAGGGCGTCAGGCGAAAATAGCGCTCAGGGCAACGCGACAACGCGGCCAACGCCGCAGACGGACCGGTCTTGAAACGAGCGCCCCAAAAGCGGTCGGTGGGCTGGGACATGGGTATTCCTCACGCTTGTTTTTAGAAGAGTCGGAGGCAGTTTCAACAGACGTTTATCGGTGTAGAACCGGCATCTGACGCGCCGTATTCAAGGTTGCCAAGGGCGGATGTTTATGTTCATTATCGCCGCCTGGCTATGTTCAAGGATTGGGTTCAAGCCTGTTGAATATGGCACTCGAGGTCAACGCGCATTATGGAAACCCCACTTTCCACTTCTGGAAACCTGCCGCCAAAACCCGGCACACGAGCACCGCTGCAACTGAGTGGGCTGGACTTCAAATTGCTGCGGGTATTTATGGCCGTGGTCGAAGCCGGCGGCTTCAGTGCTGCGCAAAACGAGCTGAACGTGGGCCTGGCGGCCATCAGCAAACAGATCTCCGACCTGAAGATTCGCATCGGCATGCGCCTGTGCACACGGGGCCGCGAAGGGTTCGGGCTGACCGAAGAAGGCAAGTTGGTGTATCAAGCATCCATCGAGTTATTTACCTCAGTGGACAGTTTTCGCGACAAACTTAGTTCGGCGCAAAACGAACTGATCGGCGACCTGAGTGTGGGCGTTATCGATAACACCGTCTCCGACGTTAACTCCCCGCTGATTACCGCCCTGGGCAACTTACATCGCCAATCGCCAAAAATAAGATTGCGCCTACATGCCTCGCAATTGGACGAAGTTGAGCGTGGAGTAGTGGAGGGGCGCCTGGTCGCCGGCATCGTCCCGGTGTACCAACGCCGTGAAGAATTCGACTACTTCCCGCTCTACGAAGAAAAGGCCCACGCCTACTGCGCCGTAGGGCATCCCTTGTTCACTGCGAGCGACATCACCCCCGATGCGCTTCGCCAATACGAAGTGGTGAACCATCGGTATGCGATCCATCGCGACAAGGCCAACTTCGTCAACCACGACAGCCAGTCCGCCTCGGCCTCACAAGTGGAAGCCGTCGCCATCCTGATCCTGACCGGCCGCTTCCTGGGCTTCCTGCCAGAACACTACGCCACGCCACTGGTAAGGGAAGGGCGCCTGCGCGCACTGTGCCCAGAGCAGGTTCATTTAAGCACCGCGTTCAACCTGATCCTGCGCCACAACGCGCCACGGAGCCCGATGGTCAAAGCCTTCGCCACAGCCTTGAGCGTGGACCTCAAAGCTACGACATAGCTCTCCCGAGCTACGCAGATCAAATGTGGGAGCTGTCGAGCCCGAGCGAGGCTGCGATGGGATCGCCTCGGTCTCCCCGCCAACCTCACCCCCGCATCACCGCTGCAACCGAGCTCGCTTTTTCTTCTTCGCATGAAAATGCCGAAAATGCGCATCCTGCGCCGCAGCCAGCAACTCTCGATCCCCGCGCGTATCGCCCCAGGCCCTGAGCCGATACTCCCCCAGGTCGCCATACACCGCCTCAAGCCGCAGCACCTTATTCTCACAACGGCAATTATTCCCAGTGAGCTTGCCGGTCAGCACCCCATCCACCACCTCAAGCTCAGTGCCGATCAAGCGGATGCCAAGCCGGTCGGCAAACGGCTGCAACACCAACGCCGGCGACGCCGAACACAGCGTCACCACCGCCCCGGACTTCACCTCATCCGCCACCGACTGCAAACCGCTCGGGCGCATCAGCTTGCTCCAGCGCGCCTGGCAATATTCCTGCGCTTGCTGCTCAACCCAAGCCTTCTCCACCCCGGTCATAAAGGTGCGAATCAACTGCGCCTTCAGCTCATCCCGGCTGATCTGCCGCACCAAAAACCGCAGCCCCGGCACCGCCAGCTTGACCATCCGGCCATAAAACTCACCGGGGCCAAAGGCAAACTTGAGGAAGGGCACGAAACTGTCGTGGTGGGTGAGGGTGCCGTCGAAGTCAAAGACGGAAAGTACTTTGGCGTCTGCGGGGCCGGCTTCGAGCATGTCTGGGTTCACGGGTGGTCCTTATCAGGTAGGGCGGTTTCATAGCGTTGTGACTGGCGCTTGCCTGCCGGGGTTCAGGTTGACGGTTCAGCCTGGTCGCTGCGGGTCAGCCTCTGCGCTCTTTTGTGTGCGTGCGACGGTCCATGCGTTTATGGCGATACGAGTTTACTACCCCTGAGCCAGGAGTGGGGCTTCCGAGGTTCCGGCACGCTCATTCGAGAGCGAGTGCAGTTAGGTCTTACAAGTGTTTTGGCCGACTGATTGGAGTGTGGGTTAAATTTCCTACATACCACTCGCACCACTTAAAGCGAACTTTCCGATATTTCCTATTTGCTATTTTTTCGTATGGTAAATGCCAAAAACAACAAGGCGTTAACCCTATGGCAAACCACGGCTACATGACCATCAGCGGCGAATCCCAAGGTCTGATTTCTGCAAAGTGTTCGACTCAAGACTCTATCGGCAACAAGTGGCAGGAGGGGCACTGCGAGAGATAATGGTGCTGTCCTTCCACCATAATATGGCCAACAGGGGCAACGTCAGGGCGTCGAGTCATGGGCCGATTGCCATTACCAAAAATATCGATAAATCGTCACCCTTGCTGGCGGTAGCGCTCTCCAACAGGGAAGAGCTCAACTGCGTCATCAATTTTTATCGGATCGCCCAATCGGGCTGGCATGAAAAATACTACAGCGTCGATATTCGAGGCTGCATCATCACCGACCTCACTGTCGACGTACCGCATTCTGTTTTGCATATTGATGCAGAGGCACAAGAGCATGTTGCGCTTAAATATCGTGAAGTAATCTGGACTCATCATCAGGCGGGAACAAGTGGCTTCAGTACTTGGGAGACAGGCCGGTGAACATAAATGAAGAACGGAAGCCTACCTTTCAAGACCTTTGGGTGGTTAGTCAGGCTGCGGCGTATCTGACTAACCAGGCTTGTACGATAAGTGCTCGGAATATTAATGATGGGATTGTTCGGCTGCAATTCAATCGTGAGGTGGCTTATTACGCTCGGAGTATTGTTAGGGAAGTTGAGGACGGCAGAAAAACTGTTGATCAGGGATTGAAAGAAATAAAGCACGAACAAGAAAGCCTCCTAAACCAATCCCTGGAGGTGGGGAGGAAAGGCATCGGGGTTATCGCAGGCGCACTTCAGTTTGCGACGGGGGCAGGAATTTGCTACGCCTCAGTCGGTACGCTGTGTTTGCTGGCGGGCATCCCGATTATGGCGCACGGCGCTAATAACAGAAAATGGTAGGAATATGCTTGAGGGGCATTCCGATACAGTTGGACCGGTCAGAACTGGATATCGCGGCGCAGCACAGTCCCTCGGGTATGGCGAAAGTGGAGGTGATTTAGCCTATGGTGGCACGGATATGATTATGTCTTTTTATAGTCTACGTAGGCTTGTATTGAAACCGGATGCTTGGCGTTTGTTCAGATATATAAGGTCAGATAAGGAGAGGGCTTACAAAAGAATGGGGATGTTTCCATTAGGTGTTGAGGTTTATATTGATTATGAGACAGGGAAGCAGGTGTATCAGGGGGTGGTAGATTGATTGTGTTCTATGCTCTTGTTTTTGTGGTTTTTGGTGTGGTCGGTGCGTATGCCTTAAGGGCTAGGCTTTCGGGGGAAGGTCTTAATACCTTGAAGTTATTTTTATGTGTGATATTTAACGGTTTTTTTGTCGTGTCCTATATTGAGGTGATTAAGTATGGCGAGTTTCCTTTTTTTGGGATTAGGACTGATTTTATTATTCAATATCCCATCATCGAGTGGATTGCCTTTTTCGGCATATTGGCTCACGGATTTGCACTTCCGGTGAAGTGGGAGGTCAGGCGCTGGTTTTGAACGAAAAAAGAGAGTGTGGGCTTGTCGGAGGCAGAGAGTACTCAGGCCTTAGGTTCGGCTTCGAGCATGTCTGGGTACACGGGTTGGCCTAGGTCCTATCTAATAGTATTAAGCATGCATCAGCTACGACAACAGGAGCCTACTCCCGTGCCAGTCCTCCGATCTTGGCGTAAAGCCTTTCGCTAAAAGCCTCCCGACCACTCGACCGATGACAACGCTGATGGCAATCGGGCACAAGGCTACAGCATTGGTGATGCGATCCGAACCCTTCTGGGCTAGGTGCTTGACGTGATGGACTTCAAGAAATAGCAAATTCCTTTTTTACCGACGAAAAAAAAGCCCTGAACATGCCAGGGCTTCCTTTAGTGCTTAGTCCGGATCAATCCCAGCTCAGCGCGCCGCCGGTCTGATACTCGATCACACGGGTCTCGAAGAAGTTCTTCTCTTTCTTCAAGTCCATGATCTCGCTCATCCACGGGAACGGGTTAGTCGTGCCTGGGTACTCTTCCTTCAAGCCGATCTGCGACAGGCGACGGTTAGCGATGAACTTGAGGTAATCCTCCATCATCGCCGCATTCATGCCCAACACCCCACGAGGCATGGTATCCCGCGCATATTCGATCTCCAGCTGCGTACCTTGCAGGATCATCTGGGTCGCTTCTTCTTTCATCTCGGCATCCCACAAGTGCGGGTTTTCGATTTTGATCTGGTTGATCACGTCGATACCGAAGTTCAGGTGCATCGACTCATCGCGCAGGATGTACTGGAACTGCTCGGCCACGCCGGTCATTTTGTTGCGGCGACCCATGGACAGGATCTGGGTGAAGCCGCAGTAGAAGAAGATGCCTTCCAGCACGCAGTAGTAGGCGACCAGGTTGCGCAGCAGCTCTTTGTCGGTGTCGACGGTGCCGGTTTCGAACTTCGGATCGGAGATCGAGCGGGTGTACTTCAGGCCCCAGGCGGCCTTTTTGGCG
>NZ_BCBO01000039.1:0-8138 GCF_001320835.1 Pseudomonas sp. NBRC 111138
GCTATCCGTGACGTTGGCCCCGGGATCCCTTGGTATTGACGGGCCGCTGATGGCAACACTCTTGTTGAATGCTTTGTCCGGGTACACGCCTATGCCCACCCCTCCAGTGAGTTCCGCCAGACCTGGAACGTTTCGGGCTGTGTTCATATGGGCCCGGCCTACCAAGGCGAGTACTTTTTCGCCCGGCTTGCGTGTTTCCAAGATACGGGTCGCGAAGTAATTGAATTCTTGCAGGCGCGTAATGCCGTTGTCGTTGTCCCCAACGTACTTGTAGAAATCGGGCATATCCGATCGGCGGGTCAAGTAGTGGTGCTCGAGGGATTTGACGGTGATTCCATTGTCACTGGCAAGTTGAACCAGTTCCGAGAGCGTGGGAGACGCGCCTTGAGGACGGTGGCCACCCATGCCCACATCCATGAGCTGGCCCGCGGCATTGGTTTCGACACCTTCAATATAAAACGTGGTAACCCCCGACTCTTTGAGGGCCTGCATATTCTCTTTGAGCATCTGGAAACTGGCGATTTCGTTATGGCGCTCGCCCAGTACCACCACATCAGTGATTTCGTAGGCCTTACGCAACAGGTCGGCCGGCGAGGTGCCGGGTGCGGGCTCCAGCCGGGACGGGCGCGGCGGCATCTGGCCTTGAGTGAGCATGTTCTTGTAGAAGTTATACAAATCCCGCCTGAACCAATACCTGGCCAGTGGCAGGGTTTTAGGGGTGAAGTCGGCTTCGACCAGCCGCCCTCTGTTGAGGCTGAAATACTCGGCGTCTGGTAACGCTGGTCGGGCAGGGGCCTCGGCGCCTGTCGTCGAAGCTCCCGGTGTCGGCGTGGGGGCTCCACCGGGCAGTTGATTCAGGCGCCATTCACCGTTGCCCGCATGTTGTACAGAGGCGACGATTCTGCTGCTTTTGGGCGCAGTTGCTGGGACGTTCGGGTCGATGATATTGACCCAGCCACTGCGAGCGTGAAAGGCTGAATCGATCTGATAAACCCTGCTCACGCGGGTACTGTCGGTAAATCGGATGAACCACTCGTCGCCAACGTTATAGGTACCGTCACTCCTTAGCGTCCGGCCGTTGATCATATCGCCAGGCCTGGCGTACGCACTCAAGTCGCGCTCGGGAATGACGGCGTCGTTGGGCGTGCGCGAGCCAGCGATAGTGTTGCCGGTGCTGGCTAAGGGTCGTGCCGGCACTGGGCTGACGGGCGCAGGCAGTGCTCTTGGCCCTGGGCGCGGGGTAATCGCGCCTGTCGCCGTCGACGACTTGAATACCGGGCGTAGGGGGGCCGCGCGAACATTGGAGATACCCGCCGCAGACAGGGTGAAATCACTGTAGATCGCCCGTCCCAGGCCGGGTCTTTTGATCAGGTGCGGCAACACTCTGCTGTTGGCGCGCAGTGCGCTGATGCCGGCTTTGCCCAGACGAAAACCCGCAGACACGCCTTTGCCAGCCACTGGTATCAGGTCGGTAAAGATCAATGCCACTTCAATGCCTAACTCGATTTTGTTCTTGAGCGATTGCCGTGCGACCTCCGCACTGCTTACGGACTGGTGATCCGCTCGGTCGATCGCCATCTGTACGTGTTGCTTGTACAGATGGTCTTGGAAATCACCTTTTATGGGCTCAAGGCGAGTGGCGCCTCCCAGCAGCTTGATCGACGAGACCGCCAGCTCGGGGGACATCAATTTCGTTGGGCTGTACGCAGCTTCTTTAAGCGCTCCCTTGAACTGATCGACCTCATCTTTACTGACGGGTGATTTTCTTTGCGCGATATAGGTTGCCCACTCTTTTTTCTCCAGGAGGGTGTCGAGGGCCTTGTGGTCCGCGACTTCGCGATAAGTAATGCCGTCGGGAGCCTTGGGGGTGTACAGCACCAGCGATGGATCTGTCTGGTTGCCGATCACCATCACGCCCTGCACCGCTAGCCCCCTGTGGAGCAGGCTGTTGGCGACGATGGTTTTCCCATCGACTTGAGGGCGGGTGGCCGGGTCGGGGTGAGTCAGTACCGCATCCGCCCACTGCGCCGCGCGTTTATGGATGTTGTCGCTGGCCAGTTCCGTATAGGCGTCGGGGCTGAGTTCTGCCAGAAACGCCTCTTTGTCCATCGCGTCTGCCAGATGAGCTTTCCACGCTGTGCGCAAGTGCACAGCACTCCCCGATTGGGCATCTGGGGCCATTTCCTGTTTAAGCAGTTTGGTGTATTCGCCCCCGACATCGGCGGTATTGACCAGAGCCTTGAGATCGTCGGTGTCCAGGGTAACCGGCTTGCCGCTCAGGTCTCGCACAGGCTTGCCGTGCTTGTCGCGCAGAGGCAAGGTCATTTTCTCATCGGTGTATACACCTCTTTCGACGGCAGGGAAGCCACTGGGATTCTTCAGCGCCAAGTCGGTCAGGGACACCGCGTCTTGTTTCGAATAGAGGGGTTGGCCAGTCCCTCTGCCGCCGTGGATGGCGGTGCGGGTGTGGACCTGCACCATGAGTTGATCCGCATCGATTTCTGCTGCCGGGTATCGCTGTTTGATGGCTGCATTCAGGCGGTCACGGGCGAAGGTGTTCAGCGCCGGGATTTTTTCAAGCAGGGGCGTCAGCGCATCCAGGCTCCGTTCCTGCGCCTTGTCCAAGTGCAAAAACAAGGCTTCTTGAAAGGGGCTTAGATTCTTCAACCATTCGGGTTGGAGTTTGTCGGTCAGTTTGGCGTCCCGGGCCAGCATGGCGTTGGTGCCATCGGTAAGGTACGACCAGTCGGCCGCATTATCGATACCTTCCAATGTGGCACTGTCGAGAAGGGGGTTGACGGTTTTGCCTGGCGCCAATGCTGTGCTCAGGTGGGTATTAATGTCTGCCCGCTGGCGTTTGAGCATCCAGGGGATGGATTGCGTCAACACATCCCCGGCCGATGGCTCGACACTGGACATCAGATCTTTTCCGGTAATAGGGTCGGGCCTGTTTTGCAGAGCCGGGGGCAGGCCTTGCAGGAGCAACTTGGCCTCGACACCGCCCTGGTCCAGGCGGCTGGCCAAAGCCTGGCGCGCCTGGGCCGGCGTTGCGAATTCCTCGAAACCTTCGCTGGGCGTGTACATCACGACGGGGCCATTGTCATCGTTGAGCGCAAGTGCGCGCCCATTCGGCCAGGTGGGCGGCGTAGCATAGGAGCCGTCTTTTCGGGTGATGAGAAAGGCCCCTGGCAGCATCGCGCCATGTTCCGTTTGGTCATCCACAGTAACGGGGTACACCCCTAAGCGATCACCGTCGGTGAAGCGTTTTTCCCGGTCTTGCAGGGTGGGGTAGCGCAACGCGGAGTCGATCAGGTCTTTGCCGGTCGCGCTCAGGGTGCCATCGCTCAGGCGCAGTGAGGCGAGGATCGACAGCTGTTTTTTGTGCAGGAACAACAGTTGCTCTTGCGGCGGCATCTGGAGCGTCGGCTGATTTTCCACCGGCCGCGGTGTGCTCCAGTATTCTTCAAGCGCCTGCGGGTATTGCGTGGCAATGCTGCGAGCAATGGATTGCAGCGTGCCTTCGGTAAAGGCCGGTACCGCCATGTCGGCAATGGTTCGTCGATAAGTGAATTCAGTGCTTATGCCTCGCTCCGGGCGCATCAACGCATTCGGGTTGGCCTGGATGTCGCGGATCATCCTGGCCAGTGCAGCCATCAGGGGCTCTGAAGAGGCCAGTGATTCGCGTCCATCGCCCACTCTGTAGCGATTGAAACTGAGCATGTCCGGATTCAGCGGCCTGATCGCGGGGAAGGCCTCCTCAAGTTGCGACTGTACAAAGGCCTTGAAGCCGGGTTGCTGGCTATGCAGGCGTTGCTTGTCTTCAGTCAGCATCGCGTGTTCAGCGGTGAACTGTGTTTCATTGCTGGGTTTGAAATGCTTCACCAACTGCGGGTATCGCATTTTCGCCGGGGTAATACCTGACGAGGCGGGAGTAGGCGGGTCATCGGGGGCGTAATTGGCGGCGGCGGGCAAGGGGGCTGATGCAGGTTGTTGCAGAGTTGCGGGTGGTGTAGGCGGGCTGGTCGGGGGGGTACCGGGTGAGGCGTGAGATGAGGTCAGGAGGTTTTGCGAATGTCGCTCTGACAGTGCTGGGGTAAGTGACATGGAAAGAGTCTCATGGGAATTGGATCTCCAGTGCTCAGGTCCTGCTCATTACGTCCGTGTAAATCGCTGGTTGAGTGAGTCTCGGGTGTCGGATGGTTCATCGCAAAAGTGTAAGAAGATCACAATGCATTGCAGCGAACCTCCGGCAGATCAGGCGCCAGCGCAGGAAATCACTGACGCCCCTCACGGCCACGGTATTCAGGGTTGAAACGCGCCGATAAAAATCGCCGGATCTACCCGTGCATCGTTCAGGCTGACGTTCCAGTGCATATGCGGCCCGGTGGCCCGGCCTGTCGAGCCGACTTTGCCGACTACCGCACCGCGTACCAGTGGCTGACCCACCTTCACATCGATCTTCGACATATGGCAGAACATGCTGATAAAGCCCTGGCCATGATCGACAAACACGGTATTGCCGTTGAAGAAGTAATTGCCGACCAGAATCACCTTGCCATTGGCGGGTGTCTTGATCGGTGTGCCGGCCGGTACGGCGAAATCCAGGCCCGAATGCGGGTTGCGTTCTTCACCGTTGAAGAAGCGGCGCACCCCGAATTTGCTCGAAAGCGGCCCGTTCACCGGTTTATCCAGCACCAGGTTGCTAGGCAGGTTCGGGCTGAAGCTGCGGTAAGCCTTGAGCTGCACTGCCAGTTCGCCTTCGATGCGCTTGAGCTGGGCCGGGTCAGGGTTGACCTGGCTCTTGTTCTTCAAAGTGATGCGCTGTTCCGGATACTTCTTGTAACCGACGATAAACGGCAGGTTGCGCCCACCGCTGCTGATGCGCTCGTTGCCAGGCTTGACCGTTAACGGGATACCGACAATCGCCAGCCAGTTGTCCTGCTCCTTGACCACCAGCACCGGCTTGCCCTGGTAGGTGGCTTTCGGCGCCGTGGCCGAAGGGCCTAGTTCGACGACGGCCACGCCGCCTGGCACCGGTTTGTTCAGGGTTCGCGTGATGTAACTGTCGGCGTGGGCATTAAATGTGAGGCACAACAGTATCAACAGGCTCAGTAGGCGTGGCATCGATCAATCCAATAATGAAAGGGTGACGGGTGTCAGGTGGTTGTCTTCCACCCGCACTTGCAATTGGCCTTCACCCAGGCGCGCGGTGAGGCGCTGGCCGGTGTGGGTTTGTGCGGCATTGCGAATCGCCTGGCCGCGCTCGTCCAACAGGATGCTGTAGCCGCGGCCCAGGGTCGCCAGAGGGCTGACCACCTGCAATGTCTGCACTTGGCTCTGCAGTTGCAGACGCCGAGCCTTGAGACCTTCACGCATGGCGCGGGGCAGGCGTTCGGCGAGGCTGTCCAGGCGCTGGCGCAAGAGTGCCAGTTGACGGCCGGGGTGCTGGCCGGCGAGGCGGGTTTCCAGGCGGATCAAGCGCTCGCGACGGGTATTGAGGCTACGCTCAAAGGCGCGGCGCAAGCGCATGTCCAGGTCATCCAGGCGCTGGGCCTGCTGGCGCAAGCGCTCGCCCGGGTGACGCAGGCGCCGGGCCATGCCTTCCAGGCGCAGGCGGCTGTGGCTCAGGCGGTTGCGCATCAGCATCACCAGGCGGCGCTGCAGGTTTTCCACTTGACGCACCAGGTGGCTGGCGTCGGGAGCCAGCAACTCGGCGGCGGCGGAGGGAGTAGGGGCGCGGACGTCCGCCACGAAGTCGCTGATGGACACATCGGTTTCATGACCAACGGCACTGACGATAGGGGTAACGCAGGCATCAATTGCGCGGGCCACCGCCTCTTCGTTGAAGCACCACAAGTCTTCCAGGGAGCCACCGCCACGGGCCAGGATCAGCGCGTCGAAACCCCGGGCGTCGGCGAGTTTCAGCGCCCGCACGATCTGCGGGATTGCTTCGCGGCCTTGCACGGCGGTAGGGATCAGGGTCAGTTCAACATTCGGCGCGCGGCGGCGGAACACGCTGATGATGTCGCGAATCACCGCGCCGGTGGGCGAGCTGATAATGCCGATGCGCCGAGGATGCACCGGCAGCGCCACTTTGCGTTCGGCACTGAACAGGCCTTCGGCGCTCAGCTTTTCCTTCAGTGCATCGAAGGCAAGGCGTAGCGCACCATCACCGGCCGGCTCCACGGTATCGAGGATCAGTTGGTAATCGCCGCGGCCCTCGAACAACGAGACCTTACCGCGCACCTTCACCGCCAGGCCATCCTTCAACGCCTGACGTACCCGCGCCGCGTTATTGCGAAACAGCGCGCAACGCACCTGGGCGCCACTGTCCTTGAGCGTGAAATACACATGGCCGGAGGCCGGGCGGGCGAGGTTGGAGATCTCGCCTTCCACCCAGATATTGGTGAACACGTCTTCCAGCAACACCCGCGCGCGGCCGTTGAGTTGGCTGACAGTCAGGACTTCGCGGTCCAGGCCCAAGCGGGCAAAAGGATCTTTAATCATGGGCGGCAGTTTATAGGCATTCGTGCAGGGTTTGACAGAATTGCTCCACCAGCGCGTTCGGCGCTTGCGCGCAGGCCAGGGCTACGGTGCTGTCGCAGTCAGGGTCGGCCAAGGGCAAAAATTGCACGTTGGGCGGGGCGATGTCCTGCATGGATTTTGGTAACAGAGCAATCCCGAAACCGGCCTGGATCAATTGCAACTGCGTGGTCTTGCGCGACATTACCCGCGCCGCCTTGGGGAAAAAACCTGCCCGCATGCACAATTCAGCCGACAGATAGCTCAGCCCGCCGCGCTGAGGGTGGGGGATTGAAATAAACGCCTCATCCTTGAGTTGCATTAACTCGACCGCTGCGTTGCCGCGTGCCAAGGGATGACCCGCAGGCACTGCCAGCGCCAACGGCTCGGTGTACCAAGGCACCACGCGCACGCCTTCGCGCTGGCGCAACACCGGCAACCGCAGCAGGCCGACGTCCAGGCGGCCCTCGACGATTTCCTCCAGTTGGGCTTCGGAGGAGAGTTTGACGATATCCATCGACACACCCGGGCAGCGCTCCAGCCACGTGCTGATGCCTTGCAGTAACGCGCCGCTCATCGGCACGGTGCTCGAATGGCTCAGGCGCAAGGTGCCGAGTTGGCCCTGGCCCACTTGTGTCGCCAGGTCGCTGGCCTTGAGCAACTCACTCAGCAGGTTGCGCGCCCGTGGGTAGAAGGCTTCGCCGGCGGCCGTCAGCCTTGGCTGGCGTGCAGTGCGTTCGAACAGTGGGGTTTGCAGTTGAGATTCAAGCTCCTTGATCTGCCGGCTCAAGGCTGATTGCGCCACGAACAGGCGCTCGGCGGCAGCACTGAAGCTACCGCTGTCGGCGATTTCGACGAAATAACGCAGTTGCCGGGTGGAGATCAAGAGTCATGCCTTTTTGAGATGAGTAGTGAGCCTGGAAGATATTAGTCGCAACCCTTGCCGATGGCTAAAGTGAACGGCATCTCAATAGAAGGAATAAGTCATGAGCCCGGTTGAGCTGATGAGCCAGTGGACTTTCGGCGGTATTGATTGGCTGGTGATCGGCCTGGGCGTGACGGTGGCTTATATCGTGTTCGGCATTGCCGGGTTCGGCACGGCGCTGGTGGCGGGGCCGATCCTGATTTTATTCATGCCGCTGTCGAAGATCATCCCGTTGCTGGTGCTTCTGGACTTTGTCGCTGCGTTTGGCGGCCTGCTGCGAACACGGCGCGATGTGAACAAGCCGGAACTGTTGCGGTTGCTGCCCTGCATGGCCATCGGCTGCACCCTGGGCGTGGTGTTTTTGCTCAACCTGCATTCGGACCTGTTGCTGTTATTGATGGGGCTGTTTATCAGCGCCTACGCGATTTACAGCCTGGCGGTGAAAGCAAGGCCGACTCAGTTGACGGCGGGCTGGTCGATTCCCATGGGCACCGTTGGCGGCCTGTTTGGGGCGCTATTCGGCAGTGGCGGCTTCTTATATGCGATTTACCTGAACAGCCGTTTGCCCAAGGACGCTGCGCGGGCTACGCAAAGCGCGCTGATCAGTTGCAGCACGGTCGTGCGTTTGAGTCTGTTCCTGATTGCCGGGGTGTATGCAGATTTGCCGTTATTGATGTTGGCGGTTTGCCTG